>JASHVM010000432.1:0-4838 GCA_030044595.1 Streptosporangiaceae bacterium | reverse complement strand
ACGTGCACGGTCCAGCCTGCGTCGGTCCACAGTCCCGCGTCCAGGCTGCACCGGGCGTCGATGATGACCCGCCGGGCCACCACCCGGGCCAGGGCGGCGGGATCGATGGCCCGGTAGTCGGACCACTCGGTGAGATGGAGCACCAGGTCGGCGCCCTCGGCCGCCTCCGGCACCGACTGCGCGTACCTCAGGGCGGGACTCTTCTTCGCCGCGTTGGGCATCGCCACCGGGTCATGAGCGGACACGATCGCGCCTTCGGCGGCGAGGCGATCGCAGACGGCCAGACTGGCCGAATCCCGGATATCGTCGCTGTCGGGCTTGAACGCGACGCCGAGCACGGCCACGCGCCGGCCCGCCAGCGTGCCGCCGGCGGCTTCCCGCGCCAGCACGACAACCCGGTCCCGGCGGCCCTGGTTGATCGCGTCCACGGTGTTCAGCAGGCTGACTACCGAGCTGACCCCCAGCGCTGACGCCGTGGCGCGGAACGCGCGGACGTCCTTGGGCAGGCAGCCGCCGCCGAACCCGAGACCGGGCGACAAGAACCGGCGGCCGATCCGCGCGTCGTATCCGAGCGCCTCGGCGAGCGGTATCACGTCGGCACCCGCCTGCTCGCAGATCTCCGCCATGGCGTTGATAAAGGAGATCTTGGTCGCCAAGAACGCGTTCGCCGCCACCTTGACCAGCTCGGCCGTTTCCAGGTCGGTCACCAGCACCGGGATGCCCGCCGCCACCTGCGTGGCGTAGACCTCGCGCAGCAGCGTCTCGGCTCGGCCGGACGTCACGCCCAGCACGATCCGGTCGGGGGCCAGACTGTCCTGCACCGCGAAACCCTCGCGCAAGAATTCCGGATTCCAGGCCAGTTCCACCGCTTCGCCCGCCGGGGCCGTCGCGCGCACCCGGTTCATGACCTCTCGCGCAGTTCCGACCGGGACCGTCGACTTGCCCACGATCAGGCACCCCGTGGCCAGGTAGGGCGCCAGCGTGCCGACGGCCGCGTGCACGGAGCTCAGGTCCGCCTGGCCCGATTCGCCCTCGGGTGTCCCGACGCACAGGAAATGGACGTCGCCGAAGTCCGCGATCTCGGCGAACGACCCGGTGAACCGCAGCCTGCCGGCGTCAAGGTTCTTCCGCAGCAGCGGTTCCAGTCCGGGCTCGAAGAACGGCACCTCGCCGTTGGCGGCCTTCGCGATCTTCTCCGCGTCCACGTCGACCGCCAGGACCTCGTGCCCCAGGTCGGCCAGGCAGACGGCGTGCGTTAGTCCGAGGTATCCGGTCCCGATGACCGTGACCCGAGCCAACTGACCACTCCTCCCGTTGGGTCCCTCCTCAAAGATACTGAGTCGCCTGCTCCCGAACGGCCGGTTGCGGTTGCGAGCCGCTGACCGCTGCGTAAACAGCCATAGGCTACTAGCAAGTAACATAGACGCCGTAACCCGGTGCCGCGCGGCGTCAGCCAGTTTGGCAGGCTGTATGGCAGCAACGAAGGAGGTCGGTGTCGTCCATGAACATCGTCGTCTGCGTCAAGCAGGTGCCAGATACCGCGGCCGAACGCAAGCTCAAGCCCTCGGACTCCACGCTGGACCGCGCGTCGGTGGACGGGCTCATCAACGAGCTTGACGAGTACGCCATCGAGGAAGGCCTGCGGATCGCCGAGGCGCAGCGCGAGACGGGCACCGAAGCCGAGGTCACGATTCTGTCGATGGGCCCGGAGAAGGCCGCCGAATCTATCCGCAAGGCGCTGTCGATGGGCGCGGACCAGGCCGTGCACCTGCTGGACGACGGCCTGGCCGGCTCCGACGCCCTGTCCACCTCGTACGCGCTGGCCCAGGTCCTCAAGGAGACCGGCTTCGACCTGGTGATCTGCGGGTCGGAGTCGACCGACGCCAGGATGGGCGTGCTGGCCGCGATGCTGGCCGAACGCCTGGGTGTCCCGCAGGTGTCGCTGGCCAGCAAGGTGGACATCGACGGGACGGCGATCCGCATCCGCCGCGTCTCGGACGACGGCTACCACGAGGTGGAGGCCTCGCTTCCCGCGGTGATCAGCGTGGTGGAGAAGATCAACGAGCCCCGCTACCCGTCGTTCAAGGGCATCATGGCGGCGAAGAAGAAGCCGTTCCGGACGCTCAGTCTCGCCGACGCCGGGATCGACCCGGCCTCTGTGGGCCTCGCCGGGGCGGGCACCGAGGTGGTCGACTTCGCCGAGCGGCCGCCGCGCCAGGCCGGCGTGATCGTCAAGGACGATGGCGACGGTGGCGTCAAGGTCGCCGAGTTCCTCGTCGCGCAGAAGTTCATCTGAGGTCTGAAAGGGAGACGGCATGGCTGAGATCCTCGTGCTCGCGGAGCACCAGGACGGCGAGGTCAAGAAGGTCACCGGGGAGCTGATCACCCTGGCGCGCAGGTTCGGCGAGCCTGCCGTCGTATGGGCCGGACCAGGCGCGGAGCAGGGACAGCAGCGTTGCGCGGAGTTCGGAGCGGCCCGCATCTACGCGGCCGAGGACGCGGTCTTCGACGACTATGTCGTCGCCCCGACGGCGGAGCTTCTCGCCGAGCTGGTCAGGGCCAAGGCCCCGGCGCTGGTCCTGATCGCCGGGACGGGCGAGGGCAAGGAGATCGCCGCCAGGCTCGCGGTCAAGACAGACTCGGGGCTGCTCACCGACGCCGTGGATGTCACGCCCGACCAGGACGGGAACCCGGTGGCCGAGCAGTCGATCTTCGGCGGGTCGACGGTGGTCCACTCCCGGGTCAAGCGGGGGACGCCCATCGTCGCGATGCGCCCCCACTCGGTTACGCCCGAGCCGGCCCCTGGCGCGGCGGAGCTTTCGCCGGTCTCCCTGGCCGAGACGGCCGACGGCGCCAAGGTCACCGGGCGGGTGGTCGCCGAGCGCGGCGAGCGCCCCGACCTGACCGAGGCGACGATCGTGGTCTCGGGAGGCCGCGGCACCGGCGGCGCCGAGGGCTTCGGCATCATCGAGAGGCTCGCGGACGCGCTCGGCGCCGCCGTCGGCGCCTCGCGCGCGGTGACCGACGCCGGGTGGTACCCGCACCAGTTCCAGGTCGGCCAGACGGGCAAGACCGTCTCGCCGCAGCTGTACATGGCGATCGGCATCTCCGGCGCGATCCAGCACCGGGCCGGCATGCAGACCTCCAAGACGATCGTCGCCATCAACAAGGATCCCGAGGCCCCGATCTTCGAGCTGGCCGATTTCGGGGTGGTCGGTGACCTGTTCAAGGTGGTTCCGCAGCTCCTCGACGAGATCGGCAAGCGCAAGCAGCTCTGACCGGCCGCCGCGGCGCCGCGGCGGATCGCCCGCACCGGCCTCGTCCGTTACATCTGAATCGTGACCACGGCTAGGCTGTACGCAGTCATGAGCTCGCACAGCATAAGTCCCGTTTACCTCGATCACGCGGCGACGACGCCGATGCGGCCGGAGGCGATCGCCGCGATGACCGAGGAACTGGCCCGGGTGGGGAACCCGTCATCGCTGCACAGCGCGGGCCGGCGCGCCCGCCGGGTAGTCGAGGAGTCCAGGGAGCAACTGGCCGAGGTGTTCGGCGCGCGGCCGAGCGAGGTCATCTTTACCAGCGGCGGGACCGAGGCGGACAACCTCGCCGTCAAGGGCCTGTACTGGGCCCGCCGGGACGGCTCGCGCCCGCGCGTGCTGACCACCTCCGTCGAGCACCACGCGGTGCTCGACTCGGTGCGCTGGCTGGAGGAAGACCAGGGGGCCGAGGCGGTCTGGATAGCCGTCGGCCCCGATGGACTGGTGCGCCCCGAGGCGCTGCGCACCGCCCTCTCGCAGGCTGCCGATCAGGTGGCGATGGTCACCGTGATGTGGGCGAACAACGAAGTCGGCACCATCCAGCCGGTCGCCGAGCTTGCCGCGGCGGCGCACGAGTACGGCGTGCCGTTCCACACCGACGCGGTGCAGGCCGCCGCGCAACTGCCCGTCGACTTCGCGGCCAGCGGGGCCGATGCGCTGACCGTCACCGGCCACAAGCTCGGCGGCCCCGTCGGCGTCGGCGCGCTGATCCTGGCCCGCGGGACCGACCCCGTGCCCGTCTTGCACGGCGGCGGGCAGGAGCGTGACATCCGCTCCGGCACCCTCGATACCCCGGCGATCAGGGCCTTCGCGGTCGCGGCCGCGGTGTGCGCGCAGAACCGCGAGGATGAGGCGAAGCGGCTGGCCGCGCTCCGGGATGACCTGGTGCGCCAGGTGCTGGCCGCGGTTCCCGACGCCGTGCTCAACGGGCCGCCGCCCGGACCCGGCAGGCTGCCGGGCAACGCGCATTTCTCTTTCCCCGGCTGCGAGGGCGACGCCCTGCTCATGCTGCTCGACGCGAACGGAATCGCCTGCTCCACCGGCTCGGCGTGCACCGCCGGCGTGGCGGAGCCCAGCCACGTCCTGCTCGCCATGGGGGCCGACGACTCGCGAGCCCGCGGCTCGCTCCGTTTCTCGCTCGGCCACACCTCGACCCAGCACGACGTGGATGCCCTGGCCGCCGTCATCGGCGAGGTAGTGGACCGCGCCCGCCGCGCCGCCGCCGCCCGCTAGCTGCGCCGGTCTCCTGCCGCCCCGGTCCGCCGGGCGATGGCGCCGGTGACAGGCCCACGCTTTGTTGAACCGGCGCCCGGCAGGCACCGTCTACTGGTTGTGGGGAAGCAGGCAGCGGCGGTGGGCAGACATCGCCGGCGCAAGCCGGCCAGCTGGCTGCAACTGCGCCTGCGGGTCGCGGGAGCGATGCTGCTCGCCGGGTCCGCGGGTATTCACCTGTACCTCTACCTCACCGGATACCGGTCGATCCCCACGATCGGCTGGCTGTTCCTGCTCCAGGTCAGC
>JASHVM010000431.1:0-5317 GCA_030044595.1 Streptosporangiaceae bacterium | reverse complement strand
TGCAGGTTATGGGGCTTTTGGCGTGGGCCGTGACCGTGACTGCCGGTGGTTTGCCGGTCGATCGGACGCACGGAACGAGCACGACCGCGGGGTTAGGGGCGCAGGAGCGTCTTGATGGCTCGGCGCTCGTCCATGGCCCTGTATCCCTCCGCTGCCTGTTCCAGGGGCAGCTCAAGGTCGAAGACCTGGCCCGGGTTGATGGTCCTGTTCCAGATGAGGCCGATCAATTCAGGCAGGAACCGGCGGACCGGGGCGGGGCCGCCGTGCAGGTGCACGTGGGAGAAGAACAGTTCTTCGCCGGGCAGCTCGACGCCGTGGGCGACGCCGACGTAGCCGATGTGGCCGCCGGGGCGGGTGGAGCGGATGGCCTGCATAATCGATTCCTGGGTGCCGACGGCCTCGATGACCGACTGAGCGCCGAGCCCGCCGGTGAGGTCCTTGATCCGGGCGACGCCGTCGTCGCCGCGTTCGGTGACGATGTCGGTGGCGCCGAACTCGCGGGCGAGCTGCTGGCGGGGCTCGTGGCGGCTCATCGCGATGACGCGCTCGGCGCCGAGTCGCCTGGCGGCGAGGACCGTGAGCAGGCCGACGGCGCCGTCTCCGACGACCGCGACAGTTTTGTCGGGCCCGGCCTCGGCGGCGACGGCGCCGAACCACCCGGTGCCGAGCACGTCGGAGGCCGCGAGCAGGCTGGGGATCAGGTCGTCATCTGGAGTGCCTGGCGTGGCGACCAGGGTCCCGTCGGCCAGCGGCACCCGCAGATACTCCGCCTGAGCCCCCAGCGGGTTTATCGGCTCGCGGTGGATGCACGAGGACTGGTATCCGGCCTGGCAGATCGGGCAGGTGTTGTCGGAGGCGAAGAACGAGCCGATCACGAACTGGCCGGGTTTAATCGTGTGGACATCGCTGCCGGTCTCTTCGACGACACCGACGTACTCGTGGCCGATTGGGGTCGGCCCGTCCATGGTCTCGATTCCGCGGTAGGGCCACAGGTCAGAGCCACACACGCAGGTCGCGGAGAGCCGGATGATCGCGTCCGTGGGCTCGGTGATCTTCGGGTCGGCGCGGTTTTCGACGCGGATATCCAGGGGGGCATAGAGCATAGCTCCGCGCATGGTGCTGTCCTTTCACTAAATCGTGACGGGCGGTCTGAAACTGGTTGTGGGGCGCTGTCCGCCCGTTGGCTGTCAGCGGGGAGTGAGCCGCAGCGTCGCTGCCTTGGCTCTGGGACTGATCATCGGATCGACGTAGGTGCTGGCGTACCGGGCGTATTTGCCGCGGTAAGCCCGGTCGATGGCGTCATGATCGGCGTGATCGGGTTCGGCGAAGGTGACGTCACGCTCGATGCCTACGGTCCGGATGCCGCCCTCGGGGCGTTGTAGCGCCGCACGGAACCAAGCGCCATCCCGTCCCCGCCAGGACCGCACATATAGGTCGCCGCCGACCCGGACGACCCAGATGGTGGTATAGGGGCGAAGTGAGCCATCCGGCCGCAAGGGTGCGATTTCAAGCTCCTCGGCGGCACCAATGGTGTCCAGTTCGCCGGCTGTCCAATCTCTCATCGCGTTCGCCTCTCCTGTGTCGAAGCATTCTTGGCCGCGGTCACTCTCGCGGGCGCTGTCTAGGCTGGTTCAGCCGGTAGCTCGTGTCCGGCGTAACCGGGCTTGAGCAGCAGGCTTGCCGCCGCCGCCGCGAGCGCTACCGCAGCGGCGAGCAGCAAGCTGACCTGCACGCCGTGCATGAACATCGCCCGGTTGGCAAGCAGGGCACCGAAGACCGCAACCGCCAGTGCGCCACCGACCTGGCGGCTGGTGTTGAACACGCCGCTGGCTACCCCGGCACGGTGCCCGGGAACGCTGTTGAGCAAGACTGCGGTCACCGGTGGCATGACGAACGGCCCGGCGAGCCCGACCAGGATCATCACCGCGGCCAGCGCCGAGGTGGGCGCCGAGGACGGGGCGAGTCCGATGATGACCAGGCCCGTGGTCATCAGCACCAGGCCGCCGGTGATAAGCACCCGCACGCCCAGCCGTTCAGCGATGCGCGCGCTGAACGGGGTGAGCGCCGCACCGATCACCATCATCGGCAGGAAGGCCACGCCAGTGGCCAGCGGCGACAGGCCCCGCAGCTCCTGCAGGTACAAGCTCATCACAAACGGCAGCCCGTAGTAGCCGACCATGAACGCGAACCCGACCACTGCCGCCACCGAGAGGTTGCGCGACCGGAACAGCCCCAGCGGCATCATCGGGTGCGTTCCGCGGGCCTCGATCGCCAGGAAGGCCACCACCGCTACGGCCGCCACCACAAAGGCGCTGAGCACAGCCGGGGAGGTGAACCCTTGGGCGCCCGCCTGGATGGCCCCGTAGGTGAGTCCGCCCATCGCCACGATCGCGGCGGCCTGCCCGGCCCAGTCGAAGGTCACATTCCGAGGCGTCGAACGCCGGGTCCGGGCCAGCATGGCCAAAGCGATAGCACCAGCGGGCAGGTTGATGAAGAAGATCAGCCGCCACGACACCAACGTCAGCACCCCGCCGAGCACGGGGCCGGAGGTGGCCGCGACGGAGGCGCCCATCGCCCACACCGCGACCGCACGTGCTCGCAGGGCCGGGTCGGGGTAGGCCTGGCCGATCAGAGCCATCGACGAGGGCATCATCATCGCCGCTGCGGCGCCCTGCACGAACCGGGCCGCGACCAGCGCTCCCAGATCGGGCGCCAGGCCGCAGGCCGCCGAGGCGGCCACGAACACCCAAAGGCCGGTCCCGAACGCCCGCCGCGCACCGGCCCGGTCGGCCAGCGCCCCGGCCGACAGCAGCAGCGCGGCGAACATGAGCGTGTACCCGTCCAGCACCCACTGCAGGCCGCTGATCCCGCCGCCGACCTCGTCGCGGATCGACGGCAGCGCGACGTTCACGACCACCGCGTCGAGCGTGATCATGAAAAAGCCGAGCACGGCGGCGGCCAGCGCGAAGCCAGGGCTGGCCTCGTCTCGCGTGTCGTGGCTGGCACGGGTCCGGTTTGCCATCAAGAGTGTGGGCACTGGACGTGTTCTCCTGCGCGTGTGTGATGGTTCATCGACAACGGTCTGGGGTGGGAGTCTCGCCTTCGCGTTATCGCGGCGACACCTCCAGGCAACCACTCACCTCCGGCGCGAGGGAGAGCCTGCTGATAGGGGTACTGACAGGGACTCCCTTCGGCCACGGCGACCCGTAATCTCGGAGTCGTGAGCCGGAGAGACGATGTCCGCGGCGAGATCCGCCAGTTCCTCACCACCCGCCGCGCCAAGATCACCCCTGAGCAGGCGGGCCTTCGTTTCTACGGCGCCAACCGGCGGGTGCCCGGGCTGCGCCGGGAGGAAGTGGCGCGGCTCGCGGGGATCTCGATCGAGTACTACACCCGCCTGGAACGCGGAAACGCCACCGGCGTCTCCGATCAGGTGCTGGACGCCATCGCCCGCGCCCTGCAACTCGACGACGTCGAACGCGAGCACCTGGTCGACCTTGTCCGCACGGCGAACGCGGCCCGCCCGTCCCGCCGCCGCTCCGCCCGGCAACGGGTCCGCCCCAGCGTGCAGCACATTCTCGACTCGATGACCGGGACGGCGGCGTTCGTGCGTAACGGGCGGCTGGACGTGTTGTCGGCGAACCAGCTCGGCTACGCGCTGTACTCACCGGTGTTCGCAAGCTCGGCGCAGCCAGTGAACCTCGCCCGGTTCATCTTCCTCGACCCCCGCGCAGGCGAGTTCTACGCCGACTGGGACGGCATCGCCGCGGCCGCGGTGGGCAGCCTGCGCGCCGAAGCTGGCCGCGACCCTTACGACCGCTCGCTGACCGATCTAGTCGGGGAGCTATCCACCCGCAGCGAAGCCTTCGGGGTCCGCTGGGCCGCCCACGACGTCGAGTACTACCGCAGCGGCGTCCAGCCGTTCCACCACCCCGTCGCTGGTGACCTCACCCTCGACTACGACGCCCTGGAGCTTGCCGCCGATCCCGGGCTCACCATCATCGCCTACACCGCCGAACCCGGCTCGCCCGCACGGCAGGCACTCGACCTGCTCGCCAACTGGGCCGCCACACCAGGCAACGTGCCCACTGCCCCAACCGGGCGCACAGACCTGTCCACGGGAGCGCCACGCCCGGTCAGCAACGACCATTAAGGAGACACCGTGCCCATTCAGCCCGCACCGCCCACCGCCAAAGGCCCGGCCGAGTGGTTCACCGGCGACGTCTACATCGACGCCATCGCCCGCGGCGAAGAGCCCTCCCACGTGCGGGTCAGCGCCGTCCGGTTCACCCCATCGGCCCGCACCGCCTGGCACTCCCACGCCGTCGGCCAGACCCTCTACGTCACCGAAGGCAAGGGCCTGCACCAGCCCCGCGGCGGCCAGATCGAAGAGATCCGCGCGGGCGACATCGTCCACACCGCCGCCGACCAGTGGCACTGGCACGGCGCCGCACCCGGCCACTTCATGACCCACCTCTCGATCACCGAAGCCGTCCCCGGCGACTTGCGGCCCGAAGCCGACTGGGGCGAGCACGTCACCGACGACGAATACAACCACCGCTGACCTCGGCCCCGCTGGTGCGCCGGGGCGCCGGTGGCGCTTCCGGTCGTTGCTCGTCGGCCAGTCCGGACTCAGCCGCAGGCCGGGGATGACCGTGAGGATGGGGTCGTCAGTCGTGGATGGGGCGGTTGCCGATGGCGCTGACCATGGCGGGGTCGCGGTGGTCGAAGAACAGGGTGGCGCCGGTGTCCATGGCGGCGATCCGGGCCATCTGCTCGTCGCTGAGGGTGAAGTCGAAGACGTCGAGGTTTTGCGCCATCCGCTCGGGGCGCACCGACTTGGGGATGGCGACGATGTTGCGCTGGGTGAGCCAGCGCAGCACGATCTGCGCGACGGACTTGCCGTGGGCGGCGCCGATCTCGGTCAGGGTGGGGTCGGAGAACAGGTTGTTGCGGCCTTCGGCGAACCCGCCCCAGGACTCGTGCTGGACCCCACGCTCGGCCATGAGGTCGTGGTCGGCCTGCCGCTGGAAGTAGGGGTGGGTCTCGATCTGGTTGACCGCCGGGGTGAACCCGGTGCGGTCGATGAGGTCCACGAGCCGGTCGGAGTAGAAGTTCGCGACGCCGATGGCTTTGACCATGCCCTGCTCGCTGAGCGCGCGCATGGCACGCCAGGAGCCGTAGTAGTCGCCGTAAGGCTGGTGGACCAGGTAAAGGTCGAGGTAGTCGAGGCCGAGGCGCCGCAGCGAGGCGTCGAAGGCCTTCTTGGTGTTCTCCTCGCCGGTGTCTTGCACCCACAGCTTCGTGGTGACGAACA
>JASHVM010000045.1:0-2738 GCA_030044595.1 Streptosporangiaceae bacterium | reverse complement strand
TCTGATTGCTGAGTTACTCTGATTGCTGAGGATACTCGAGGAGGATGGCATGGAACGTGTGGATCGCGCCACCACCGACCGCATCGAGCAAGAGGTGAAGGGGCGCTTCCCCGAAGGCGCGCTGAGTAGCGTCGACGTCCTGCAGTACGGCGACGATCCCTCGGTCGAACCGGGCGAGGTCGTGATCCGGCTGACCGTTGCCTCCGCTCCGGAAAGCGCTGTTGAGTCCATGGACGCGTTCAGGAGCACGAACGGAGAGGTGCTCAAGAAGCTCCGGCACGATAGCCGGGACCGCTTCCCGGCGGTTAAGCGGATCGAGATCGTCAGCAGCCCAGAGTCGTCTCACAACAGGTTCATGATGCGGCTCGAGCCGGATAAGCCGCCGCCCGCAGAGCTCACCCCGGTGATGGCCCGGCTCGATCCGGTCGACCTGGAAACCCTGGACACTCTGATCACCGCGGGCATAGCGGCCAACCGGGCGCAGGCCGTCCGCTGGGCGCTGGCCCGCATTCGCGAGCGGCCCGCCTACGCCCAGCTGCGTGAGCGCGCGAGAGAGATCGAGGACCTCAAGTCCCAGTTTTAACCGTGCTTGCCAACTAGGGGGGTGCGCCCGCACGTCCGCGCGGCGCCCGTCGAGGCGTGGCAGAGTACGGCGTGCGGGCCGTAGGTGAGTTCCGGCTGCGGGTCGACGAAGGCACCGGCACCCGGGTCTTCTCCGTTGTGAACCCGGAGCGCCAAACGCCGACCGTGAGACATCTTTGGCAACCAACGTTCTAATCGGCGCGAGGCGTACAATCGCGCATCCGCCCGAAGGACACAAGGACGTAGCCAGCGGCTGCTAGAGGTTATACGTCTCCGTGGCTTGACAAGGGTCAAAGCGCCAGCGTAAGCAGGGTTGGTGAGGTGCCGGCAGTGCGGTGCGTCTCTGGGAGAAGGCCACCGGTTCTGCGAGGATTGCGGCGCCGCGGTGGGGGGTTGTCCATCGTGCGGTGAGCCGCTGACTCCCGGCAAGCGATTTTGCCATGCCTGCGGCGCGGCCGTCTCTGATGCTGCGGGCGCCCCAGTTACGGCTGTTCCGGCGACGGATGAGCGTGGCCAGGAGCCGGTCGCGGAGCGGCGAGTGTGCTCGGTGCTGTTCTGCGACGTGGTGGGGTTCACGCCGCTGTCGGAGGCTCGGGATCCGGAGGCGGTCCGCGAGTTGCTGTCCCGGTATTTCGGCTTGGCGCGCACGGTGATCGGCCGGTATGGCGGGGTGGTAGAGAAGTTCGTCGGGGACGCCGTGATGGCGGTATGGGGGACGCCGGCCGCGACGGAGGCAGATGCGGAGCGGGCGGTCCGCGCCGCCCTGGATCTGGTGGCGAAGGTGGGCGAGCTAGGACCCGAGGCGGGGGTGCCTGGCCTGGCTGCGCGCGCGGGGGTGGTGACTGGTGAGGTAGCCGTCACCTTGGGGGCCACAGGCGAGGGAATGGTGGCGGGGGATGCGGTGAACACCGCGGCGCGGGTGCAGGCGGCGGCCGGGCCCGGGCAGGTGCTGACCGATGAGGCGACACAACGGTTGGCCGGCGGTGCGATCGGCTTCGCCGATGCCGGAGAGCATGCGCTGAAGGGGAAGGCCGAGCCGGCCCGGCTGTGGCGGGCGACCTTGGTCCTGTCAGGTGTGGGCGGGTCGCAGCGGGTGGACGGGCTGGAGGCGCCGCTGACGGGGCGGGACCCGGAACTGCATACAGTTCGGGAGCTGTTCCACGCGACGGCCGACCGGCGGGTGCCGCGGCTAGTGCTGGTGTCCGGCCCGGCCGGGGTCGGCAAGTCGCGGCTGGGCTGGGAGTTCGAGAAATACGTCGACGGCCTGGTATCGGACGTGTGGTGGCACCGGGGCCGGTGCTTGCCGTACGGGGACGGGGTGGCGTTCTGGGCGCTGGCTGAGATCGTCCGGCAGAGGCTGGGCATCGCCGAGGAAGATCCCGTCGATGCGGCGACAGCCAAACTGGCCGACGGGCTGGACCGGTTCGTCTCCGACGCTGGCGAGCGGGCGTACATCGGTGCCCGGCTAGGACGGCTGCTCGGTGTTGCCCTGGACGGGAATGACGGGGCCGCGCTGGCACGTGAGGAGCTGTTTGCGGGGTGGCGGCTGTTCTTCGAGCGCCTTGCGGCGGTGCAGCCGGTAGTGCTGCTGGTCGAGGACGCCCAGTACGCCGACAGCGGGCTGCTGGATTTCCTGGACCACCTCATCGACTGGGTCCGAGACCTGCCGATCTTCGTCCTGGTGTTCGCCCGACCTGAGCTGGGCCAGGCCCGGCCTGGCTTCGGCGCCGGCCGGAACCGAAGCACGCTGACCCTCGATGAACTGGATACGGCCTCCATGGACACGCTGGTGGACGCCCTGGTGCCCGGGATGCCGAAGGCAGCGCGGGCGAAGATCACCAGCCAGGCGCAGGGCATCCCGCTGTTCGCGGTGGAGACGGTGCGCGCGCTGGTCGACCGGGACATCGTCCAACCGGTAGAAGGGGTCTACCGGCTGACGCGCGACGTCGGGGAACTGGCGGTGCCGGACAGCTTGCACGCGCTGCTGGCCGCCCGGCTGGATGCCCTGGAGCCCGACGGGCGGCGGCTGGTCGCCGACGCCGCGGTGCTGGGCACCACCTTCCCCGCCGAGGCACTGATCGCCGTGTCCGGACGGGATGAGCCAGCCGTGCGCGAGGCCTTGGCCGACCTGGTGCACCGCGAGGTGCTGTCTGTAT
>JASHVM010000430.1:0-7588 GCA_030044595.1 Streptosporangiaceae bacterium | reverse complement strand
GCGAGGTGCCGGTCCGTGCCGTGCAGGTAATGAGCGCCGAACGGGTCGTGGCTCGACATCTTCCACGCCGCGACCCCGGTCACGGAGACGGCGCCGAACGAGCGCCCGTGGTAGCTGCCCCGCATCGCGAGCACCTGGTTGGCGCCGCGGGCGGTGAGCGCGGCCAGCAGCGCGGTCTCGTTGGCCTCGGTGCCCGAGTTGGTAAAGAAGACCTTCGCGTTCGGGATGCCGGACAGCTTCGCGATCTTCTCCGCGAGCTCGACCTGGTTGCGGATCAGGTACAGCGTCGAGGTGTGCACCACCCCGGTGGCGATCTGCCGCTCGACCGCGTCGCGCACCTCGGGCACGTCGTAGCCGAGCATGTTGGTCAGGATGCCGGCGAAGAAGTCGAGATAGCTCCGGCCCTGGCCGTCGGTGACCCGGCAGCCCTGGCCCCGGACGATCTCGATGGGCTCGTCGTAGTAGATCCCGACCCAGTTGGGGATGACCGCGCGATGGCGGGCGAGAAGCTCAGACATGGCTCCCAGTCTGCTCTTCCCTGCCGGGCGAGCGGAACCGACAGTATGTAAGGCGTTACGGCTATTGTTTTACACATGCTCCCAACCGTCCGAGACCTGCTCGAGCTCGACGTCATCCGCCGGGGCAGCCCGCAGGTGCTCGCGGGACCCGAGGGTCTGGGAGCGCGCGTCCGCTGGGTTCACGTGCTCGAGCTCGCCGACGCGGCGCACCTGCTGCACGGCGGCGAGTTCGTGCTGACCACGGGGATCGCGTTGCCGCCCGACCCTGCGCTGCTGGCCCGGTACGCGGCCGACCTGGCCGCGGCCGGAGCGAGCGCCCTGGCGGTGGAGCTCGGCCGCCGGTTCGTCGGAGCGCTGCCGGGGACGCTGATCCGGGCCGCCGCCGACAGCGGCCTGACGCTGATCGCCTTCGAGCGCGAGGTTCCCTTCGTCGAGATCACCGAGGCGGTCCACGCCCTGATCATCGCCGCGCAGCTGGAGGAGCTGCGCGCCTCCGAGCGCCTGCACGAGGTCTTCACCGAGCTTTCTGTCGCGGGCGCGTCGCCCGACGAGATCGTGCGGCAGGCCGCGGTGCTGGCGGGCCGGCCGGTGATCCTGGCCGACCTCTCGCACCGGGTGCTGGCCTTCGAGCCCGGCAGCGCCGACCCTACCCGGCTGCTCGCCGGCTTCGCCCGGCGCAGCCGCGCGTTCGGCACGCCGGGACAGCCGGGGAACCTGCCGGGGCGGATCGGGGACTCGCGGCGGACGGCCTATGACGAGGCGTCCGGCTGGCTGGTCACCCCGGTCGGGGCGCGGGGTGAGGACTGGGGGCGGGTGATCCTGGTCTGCGAAGGCCCGCCGACCGCCACCGACACCGTGCTCATCGAGCGGGCGGCCACCACGCTGGCGCTCGGCCGCCTGCTCACGCGGCACCGGGAGAGCCTGGAACGGCAGGCGCACCGGACGCTGATCAGCGGCATCATCTCGCAGGCGCACGCCGACCCGGCCGAGGCCGCGGTGCGGTCACGGGCGCTCGGGGTGCCGGTGGACGGGCGTCAGCTCATCGCCATGGTGCTGAGGCTTCGTGATCCATCGGGGCCGGACGGGACCCAGGGGGCGCTCGGGGTCTCCGCCCACGCCCGGGTCCTCGATCTGGCTGACGCGGCGGCCGCCGCGTGCCGGGCCGAGCGGGTCCCGTCGCTGGTCGGGACCCTGGATGACGTCCGCGCGGGAGCCATGCTCTCGCTCAGCCCGCGCACCGAACCCGATGCCGTGCTGACCGGCCTCGCGAGCCGGATCTCCGAGCGGCTCGGCACCGATCCGCGCCGGCTGGTGATCGGGGTCGGCGCGCCGGTCGGGTCGATCAGGGACGTGCGCCGCTCGTTCCTGGAGGCCGGCCAGGTCGCCGACGTGGCGGCCGAGCGCCCGGACGGCCGGAGCCTGGGCTACCTCGGGGGCGGTCGGGTCGGGCCGGATCACCCTCCGTTCTACCGGCTGCCCGACCTGCGCCTGCGCGGCCTGCTCCACCTGCTCCGCGACGACCCGCGGCTGCAGACCTTCGTCGAGCGTGAACTCGGCGTGCTGCTCGCTCGCGAGCAGCACGCCGGGCTCATCGACGTGCTCGCCGCCTACCTGGCGGCCGGCGGCAACAAGGCGGAGGCGGCCAAGGCCTCCCACCTGGCCCGGCCTACGTTCTACGAGCGGCTCCGCCGGATCGAGCGGATCCTCGGTACCGACTTGGGCTCGGCCGAGTCACGGACCTCGCTGCACGTGGCGCTGCTGGCGCTGGAGGCGTCCCGGGCGGGCTCGTCCCTGCCCGGCTGAGCCGGGTCAGGCGTCGAGGACCTGCCCGGCGCGCTGGACGACGGGACCCAGGTAGCTCCAGGGGAAGTTGATCCAGCGGTCGGTGCGCTTCCACACGTAATCGCATTTGATCAGCGACCGCGGCTTCTCGTAGATCACCGCCGAGCGCACGTCGTCCACGTTGTCCTTGATAAAGGTGTAGACGAGTTCCATCGTCCGGCCGGAGTCCGCGACGTCGTCGGCGACGAGCACCTTCTTCGCGGAGAAGTCCACCGCGCTCGGCACCGGCGGCAGCATGACCGGCATGTCCAGCGTGGTGCCGACCCCGTCGTAGAACTCGACGTTCGTCACGTGCAGGTTCTTGACCGCGAGCGCGTACCCGAGGGCGGCGGCCAGGAACAGGCCGCCCCGCGCGATCGACAAGATCAGGTCGGGCTCGAACCCGTCGGCCGCGATGACCTCCGCAAGCTCCCGGGATGCCTCGCCGAACGCCTGCCAGCTGAGGTTCTCACGCTCGTCGTTCATAACCGCTCTCATCGTCCGGGTCCTGGTGATCATCTTGTCCGGCTCTTGGTGCTCATCGTGCCACGAACCCGGGTGAGCGTGGGTACGCTCCTTTCCCGCGGCAAGTTCTCTGACTAAAGTCAGGGAATGGATCGCGGCCCGATCGACCAGGTACGAAGCTTCAACCGGACCGTCACGCAAAGGATCGGCGCGCTCGACGACGCGTTCTTGTCCCGCGGCCGGCCGTTGGGGCAGGCACGCCTGCTGTGGGAGATAGGCCCGGAGGGCAGCGACGTCAAGCGGCTGCGCGCCCGGCTGGACCTGGACTCCGGGTACCTGAGCCGGCTGCTGCGGTCGCTGGAGAACGCCGGGCTGGTCGTCGTGGAGCCGAACGCAGCCGACGGGCGGGTGCGGACCGCCCGCCTGACCAGCCGCGGGCGGGCCGAGCGAGCCGAGCTCGACCGGCGCTCCGATGACGCGGCCGCAGCCATCCTCGGACCGCTCAGCGCCCGGCAGCGAGACCTGCTGGTCACGGCGATGGCCGAGGTCGAACGGCTGCTGGTGGCCTCCGCGGTCCAGGTCAGCGCCTGCGATCCGAGGCACCCGGACGCCCGCCGGGCCGTCCGGGCCTATGTCGGCGAGCTGTCGGACCGCTTCGACGGCGGATTCGACCCGGCCATCAGCATTTCCGCCGCCGACGAGGAGCTATCCCCGCCGGCCGGGCTATTCCTGCTCGCCACGCTGCATTCCGAGCCGGTCGGGTGCGGGGCGCTTAAGTTCCACCAAGACGCGCCGGCCGAGATCAAGCGGATGTGGGTCGCCCCGGCGGTCCGCGGACTCGGCCTGGGCCGCCGGCTCCTCGCCGAGCTCGAAGCCTGCGCCGCGGCCCACGGCGCCCGCGTGCTGCGGCTGGAGACCAACCGCGCCCTGGACGAAGCGATCAGCTTGTACCGGGCGGCAGGCTACCGCGAAGTGGCGCCGTTCAACGACGAGCCCTACGCCCACCACTGGTTCGAAAAGACCCTGGAACCCGGCGAACCGTAACCAGCGCATCAGGACCGTGACGGATCAGACCCGGCCGGCGTCACGCGCCGCGCGCTCGAGCCGGGCCCGGTAGCTCTCCCACCAGGCTCGGTCGCCCGGCGCCAGGTTGTCGTTGTCGGCGCGCAGCCCGGCGGCCCCGTCGATCAGCTCGCGGACGATGTCCGCGTGCCCCGCGTGCCGGTCAGTCTCGGCGATCATGTGCACCAGGATCAGGCGCAGCGTCGGCTCGCGGCGCCCTTCGGGCCACCACGGCACGTGGCCGGTCGCGTCCAGGGCCAGCGCGGCGATCGTAGCGTCCGAATGCGCCCAGGCCCGGTGGTACAGCCCGACAATCTCCTCGCGTGACTGGTCGGCGGTGGCCCACATGTCCGCGTTGGGCTCGGCGCCCTCATCGAACCACGGCAGCGGCTCGCCGGAGGGCCGGCCGAAGACCTCGCCGAAATAACCCAGCTCCACGCTGGCCAGGTGCTTGACCAGTCCCAGCAGGTTGGTGCCGGTCGGTACCATCGGGCGGCGGATGTCGTACTCGGAGAGCCCGTCAAGCTTCCACAGCACGGCCTCGCGACCGCGCTGCAGGTAGCGGTGCAGGTCCGCCTTGGGATCGGGGTCGGCCACGCCGACAGTCTCCCATCCTCCCGCCGCCTTCGGGCAGCGGCCCTGGAATCGCGTGGATCTTATATGGTCGTGCTAGCCCGGGCTGGGATGGAGGGGCGATGTGACCGAGACCGTCAGCACGGCCGACGCCATCGTGCAGTCGCTGATCAGCCACGGCATCGACACCGTATTCGGCATCCCCGGCGTGCAGACCTATCCGCTGTTCGACGCGATGGCCCGGGCGGGTCTCCGGGTGATCGGCGCCCGGCACGAGCAGACCGTGGCCTATATGGCGTTCGGCTACGCGCAGGCCACCGGACGAACCGGCGTGTACTCGGTAGTACCGGGACCCGGCTTCCTGAACTCCAGCGCCGCGCTCGTCTCCGCGTACGGTGCGAGCGCGCCGGTGCTGTGCATCACGGGGGAAATCCCGTCCCGGTTCATCGGCCGGGGCCTGGGTCACCTGCACGAGCTGCCCGATCAGCTCGCGACCATGCGATCGCTGACCAAGTGGGCGGCCACCGTGGAGCATCCGGGCCAGGCGAGCGAGCTGACCGCACGGGCGCTGTACCACGCCAGGTCGGGACGGCCCCGGCCGACCGCGATCGCCGTCCCCTGGGACGTGCTGGCCGCGGCCGCGCCGGCCGACCCCGTCCCGCCGGTGCCCGTCCATCCCCCCCGCCTCGACCAGGACGCGATCAGCCGGGCCGCGAACCTGCTGGCGGCGGCCAGCAATCCCATGATCATGGTCGGCAGCGGCGCGCGCGGCGCCGCCGCCGAAGTGGCCGAACTGGCGCGGCTGCTGCAGGCACCGGTGGTCTCTTTCCGAGGCGGACGGGGCATCGTCGACGACGACGACCCGTTCGGGTTCACCAGCGCCGCGGGGTTCCGGCGCTGGGCCGAAACCGACGTCCTGCTCGGCATCGGCTCCCGGCTGGAGCTGGCCTGGTTCCGCTGGCCCGACCGGCCCGCCGGGTTGCGCACGGTGCTGATCGACATCGACCCGGTGCAGGCCGTCCGGCTCGAGCCGGACGTCGCGCTCGTCGCCGACGCCGCGCAGGCGGCCGCCGCGCTGGCCCGGGACCTGCGTCAACGGAACCTGTCGCCGGCCGATCGCAGCGCCGAGTTCCGGGCGGTCAAGGAGCAGACGGCCCGGCAGTTCCGGGACGTGGGGATCGATCTGGACTACCTGGCCGCGATCCGTGCGGCACTGCCAGCCGACGGCTTCTTCGTGGAGGAGATCTGCCAGGCCGGGTTCGCCTCCTACTTCGGGTTCCCCGTCCACGCGCCCCGCCAGTTCGTCACCTGCGGTCACCAGGGCACGCTCGGCTTCGGCTACCCCACCTCGCTGGGGGTGAAGGCCGCGTTTCCCGACCGGGCGGTGGTATCCATCGCCGGGGACGGCGGGTTCATGTTCGGCATCGGCGAGCTGGCCGCCGCGGTCCAGCACGGCCTGGGCGTGGTCGCGGTGGTGTTCAACAACAACGCCTTCGGCAACGTGCTGCTGGACCAGGAGCGGATGTACGAGGGCAGGCAGGTGGGTGCGCGGCTGCACAACCCGGATTTCGCGGCCGTCGCCGAGGCCTTCGGCGCCGCGGGCTACAGCGTGCGCACCCCGGAGGCGCTGGAGGCGACGCTGACCAAGGCGCTGGCCGACGGCCGTCCGGCGGTGATCGAGGTGAGGACCGAGCTCGGCGGCACGGCCACGCCGTGGAAGTACCTGATGCCCAGGTGGACCTCGACGCCCTGAGATAGAGGTCTTGCCATCCGATCCCAGCGGGGCTGACGATGGCGGTATGTCCGAGCTGCCGACATGGGCCCGCGACGCGCTCGCGGGGATCTACGATCCCTGCTGCCGGGAGAAGGGCATCTCGGTTGTGGACATGGGCCTGGTGCGCTCGGTCCGGGTCGAAGACGGCAAAGCCACGGTCGAGCTGCTGCTCACCTCGGGCTGGTGCCCGTTCGCCGCCACCGTGCTCGCCCAGGTCAAAGACCAGATCCTCGGCCAGCCCGGGATCAGCGACGCTGACGTGTCCATCGTCTGGGATGAGGCGTGGACGACCGACCGGCTTTCCCCCCGGGCCCGGAACATCCTCCGGTTCCTGCCTCCGCCCTCGGCCGTGCCCGACCGGGACGAATACATCCGTGCACACCTGTCAGCAAAGGAGTTAGCCGCGATGATCGACGATGCCTTCGTCTTCGACTGCGTGGCGCACGTCTTCAACTTCGACCCGAAGAACGCGTTCGGGCAGCCGGGCCTGATGTTCGACAACCACCTGTACGCGTTTCATAACGCCCTGACCCCGGACGATGACCAGCACAAGCTACCGCCCGAGGAGTTCTTGCGGGAGTGGACGCCCTCGGACATCCGCAGGATGGTCTTCTCCGAATCCGACACCGACATGCTGGTAGCGATGCCGCTGCCGCTGACCGACCTGTTCCGGGACGGCCTGTCGCCGTGGGAGGCGTGCGCCGACCTGGCCAGCCGCGACCCCGACCGCACGGTCTTCTGGGGATCGGTCAACCCGCTGGAAGGACGCAAAGCGCTCGATCTCATGGAACGCCAGGTCGGGGAGTTCGGCGCCCGCGCGTTCAAGTTCTACAACGTGCGCTACGACTACGGCACGCCCTACCCCTGGCGGATGGACGACCCCAACATCGCGTTCCCGATCTTCGAGAAGGCGCAGGAACTAGGCGTGAACCTGATCGGCGTGCACAAGGGCGTCCCGCTCGGCCCGCAGCCGATCGAGCACACCCAGACCTGGGACATGGACGGGGCGGCGGCCAACTTCCCCGACATCAACTTCGTCATCTTCCACGTCGGGCTGCCGTTCTTGGACGAGACGTGCTGGCAGCTGATCAGGTACCCGAACCTGTACGCGTCGATCGCCGCGACGATCAACTTCGTGGTCCGGGCGCCCCGGCAGTTCGCCGAGGTCCTGGGCAAGCTGCTGTTCTGGTGCGGCGAGGACAAGATCATCTACGGCTCGGAGGCACCGCTGTTCCACCCGCAGTGGGCGCTGCGCGCGTTCATGGACTTCGAGATCCCCGAGGACCTGTGCGCCGGGTACGGCTACCCTCAGCTCACCGACCAAGCCAAGCGCAAGATCCTGGGCGAGAACCTGCTGCGGCTGCACGGCATGGAC
>JASHVM010000429.1:0-5751 GCA_030044595.1 Streptosporangiaceae bacterium | reverse complement strand
CTCGCCGTCGCGCAGAGCGCGACAAGGGAGCCGTGGACGCCGCCCTGGCGGCGCTGGTCGCGGCGGCTCGCACCGACGCGAACCTGGTCCCGCCGATGCTGGACGCGGCCCGCGCCGAGGCCACCCTCGGCGAGATCTGCGGCGCGCTGCGTACCGAGTGGGGCGCCTACGTCGAGCCCGCCGCCTTCTGACTTCCCGGGCTCGCGACCGGGAGCCCGGCGTCCTTCGCCGCGGCGAGCAGGCTCTCGTCGTAGGCCACGAAAGCGGTCAGGTCACCTTTGAGCGCGAGTGCGGAGGCCAGGTGGATGGCGCGCGCCGGGCACAGCGCTTGGGGTGGCAGCGTCGCCGAGTTGTCGAGCACGTCAGCGGTCAGCGCGACCCGCGCGATGCGCTTGAGCACGCGGTAGCTGCGCGGCAGCGCCCCGGGCTCGGCCCGCCAGACCGCCCGCGGCACCTCCGCCCGGTGCAGCGCGCTCGAGACCAGCGGCTGGTCGGCCCGTTCCGCCAGCCACCGCGCCAGCGCCGCCGATTCGGGCTCGGTCAGGGCCAGCTTGACCAGCGCGGACGAATCAAGGTAGATCACCTGCCCTCTCCCTGCCGGAGCTGCCTGAGTGTCTCGCTGGCCGTCGGCTGCCCGGACCGCGGTGCGGGGTACGGATCGAGGTCGCCGGCGCCGCCGACTTCCTCGGCCGGCTCGATGATTCCGGCCGCGATCAGGCGTTCCAGCGGGCTGTCCGGCTCCCTGACCGGAACGAGCTGGGCGACCAGGCGCCCCCGGTTCGTGATGTCCACCGTATAGCCCTTCTCCGCGAGGTCGACGTAGATGCTGGCGTGCTGGCGCAGTTCCCTGATCCCGATGCGCTGGCTCCGCCCGACGCTCTCCGGAGTGTCACCCATCGTGCCACCGTAGCACGGCACATGCTACCCAGCCACGGGCGCGACCGAGCGCGGTGCCCGGACCGGGCACCGCGCTCGGTGTGCGTCAGGCGTCGGTATGCCAGCTGGCCGTGGCGAACTTCTTCGCCCGCCTGCGCCTTACCCAGGCCTCGATCGCCGCGATGATCACGATCATGACTGTCACCTCCTCCGCCGTCTGCCACGCTAGGAGACAGGCGGTGGGAGCCGCGTCGGCCTGCGGCTTGATCGCGCGGGGAACCCCGTTGTCCACCCGCCGCTCCACCCCGGTCAACCCCCGCTCCACCCGGGCCCACCCGCGCGCCGGCGCGCCGGCCACCGCGGCGAGCTACCGTGGTATCGACCGCCTGAATCACCCGGGCAGGAGTAGGGCGTGTTCCGTTCCATCGCCGTGCGAAAGGACCCGGCGACCGGTGCCGGTTCGCTCGACGTTGCCCGGGTCATCGACGCGGTCGGGGCCGTCGCCCTCGTGGTCGTGCTGATCACGGTTTCCGTCGCGAACCCGGGGCCGGCCACCGACGACCTCCGCGGCACCGGAATCGCGGTCACGCTCGGGCTGTCCGTCGCCGGCTGGATCGTCTGGATGCTCGCCGGCCGCAACCCGTGGGTGGCGTACGGCGGCCTGTCGCTGATGGGCGCGGCCGGCGGCGTGCTCGCCGCGTTGTCCTGGGGCAGCGCGGCCGTCGCGGTGCCCTGCGCGGCCACGTTCAGCGCGGGCGCGCGACTGAGGATCCCGGCGTCGCTGTCCGTCGTGCTCAGGGCGGCGATCGCGTTCGTGATCGCGGCGAAGGTCGTCAAGGCTCCGACCGGGGTGCTGCTCGGCTATCCGTTTGCCTTCGTCGGGCTATGGGGCGTCGGCCTGATTCGCCACGAGTACTCCACCCGGGCCGAGAAGGCCGAGCGCGTGCTCGCGGAGACCCGCCGGGCGCACGAGGCCGAGACGCAGGCCGCCGCGCTGGCCGAGCGGGCCAGGATCGCCCGTGACCTTCACGATGTGCTCGCCCACTCCCTGGCGGCGGTGTCGGTGAACCTGCAGGCCGCCGAGGGGCTGCTGGCCGCGAGCACGCTGCCCGCGGACGACCCCGACCTGGCCAAGGCGATCGAGTGCATCGAGCGCGCCGGGACCTGGACCCGGGAGGGCATGGCGGCGGCCCGCCGCGCGGTGCTGGCCCTGCGGGACGACACGGCGCCGCTGCCCGACCAGCTGTCCTCGCTGGCCGGCCAGTACCGCGCCGTCGGCGACCCGGCCGTGGACTTCACGGTCACCGGCGACGTGCGGCCGGTTTCCGCGGAGGCCACCCTGGCCGCTTACCGCACCGCCCAGGAGGCGCTGACCAACGCGCGCAAGCACTCGCCCGGCCAGCCCGTCACCGTCCGGCTCGGCTTCGAACCGGAACAGATCACCGTCGACGTCACCAACCCGCTGCCGGCCAGGCGCATCCCCGGGCCGCTCGCCGGCACCGGCGCCGGTTACGGCCTCACCGGCCTGCGCGAACGTGCGGCGCTGGCCGGAGGCACGCTCGAGGCGGGACCCCGCGCGGGGAACTGGCACGTCAGCCTCAGGATTCCGGCATGACGCCGACGTCAGAACCGGTGACCGTGGTCGTCGCGGACGACCAGTCCGCCGTCCGCGAGGGCCTGGTACTGCTGCTCGGCACGCTGCCGGGGATCGTCGTGGTCGGCCAGGCCGAGGACGGCCACGCCGCGGCCGAAGCGGTCGCGGCCACCGGCCCCCAGGTCGTGCTGATGGACCTGAACATGCCGCGCTGCGACGGGGTGGAGGCGACGCGCCGCATCCGCGCCGACCATCCGCGCACGCAGGTAGTGGTACTGACCACTTACTCCGACGACGAGTCCATCATCGGCGCGCTGCAGGCCGGCGCCCTCGGCTACCTGACCAAGGACGCCACCCGGGCGGAAATCGGCCGGGCCGTGCTGGCCGCCGCCGCCGGCCAGGCCGTGCTTGATCCGGGGGTGCAGCAGCGGCTGCTCTCGGCCGCCGCCCGTGCGCCCGCCGCACCCGCCGGCGGCGGCGAAGGCGACCTGACCCCGCGGGAGTCCGACGTGCTCCGCCTCATCGCGGCGGGCAAATCCAACCGGGAGATCGCCCGCGCGCTGTTCGTCAGCGAGGCGACGGTGAAGACGCACGTCAACCGGATCTTCGCCAAGACCGGCTCACGCGACCGCACCCAAGCCATGCGCTACGCCTATACCCACGGTTTCGCCGATCCCGCAGGCCAGGCCGCCGCCCCGCGGCCGGATGCGCCGCGGACCGTTTAGGCTACATAGGTATGCGGGGCAGCTGGAGCAACGGGCGCAAGGCGCTTGTCCTCCTGCTGGTCACCATCGCGGGCCTGGTGGCGACGTGGTATGCCTTCGGGCTCTTCGTGTTCCTGGTCGTGGCGTTCTTGGTGGCCTGGGTATGGCTGATGGCCGGGACCCAGCTTTGGACCTTCCGGCGTGCCCGCCGTCAGCCGGCTCCGCAGGCCCGCCGGGCCGCGGGGACCGGCCCGGTGACGGCCCCGCCCGCGAGCACCGCCCGGCCGCCTCGTCCGGGGTCCGGCGAGACATCCAGGCCCCGGCGGTCCCCCGATCGATCCGCGCGCGCGCAAAAGCGTAGCGGGCTGCTCAGCCCGAACGCCCGGGTCACGTTGGCCGACGAGCGCGCGGCGGCGGGCGTCGACGACGTCTTCGCGGGCCTCGATCGTGACCTGGTGGGCCTGCGGCCGGTGAAGCGGAAGGTCGAGGAGATCGCGGCGCTCCTCATGGTGGACCGGGTACGGCACCGGTTCGGCTTGGACGCTCCCCGGCCGAACCTGCACATGTGCTTCACCGGTCCGCCGGGCACCGGAAAGACCACTGTGGCCCTGCGCATGGCCGACCTGCTGTACCGGCTCGGCTACCTGGAGTCCGGGCATCTGGTGCACGCCATGCGGGACGACCTGGTCGGCGAGTTCATCGGCCAGACCGCGCCCAAGACCAAGCAGGTCCTCGACCGGGCCATGGGCGGGGTGCTGTTCATCGACGAGGCGTACTACCTCTACCGAACCCACGACTCCAAGGACTACGGCCAGGAAGCGATCGACATCCTGCTCCAGGTGATGGAGAACGACCGGGACAAGCTGGTCGTCATCCTCGCCGGCTACAAGGACCGCATGGAGGAGTTCTTCGGGTCGAACCCGGGGATGAGCTCCCGGATCGCGCACCACCTCGACTTCGCCGCCTACGGGCTGGATGAGCTCATGGCCATCGGCCGGGTCATGCTGGGGCAGGCTCAGTATTACCTTTCCGACGAGGCCGAAGCGGCGTTCCGCGAGTACCTCAGCGACCTGATGGAGCAGCCGCGGTTCGCCTTCGCGCGCAGCGTCCGCAACGAGCTTGAGCACGCCAGGCTCCGGCACGCGCACCGCCTCGCGGCCGACCTGGATCACCGCTGTACCCGGGACGACCTGATGCGGATCGAGCCGCCGGACATCGCGCCCAGCCCGGCTTTGCCGAGCGCCCCGGTCGCGGCGGAGCCGGGCCGCCCGCACGGCCGGCCGTAGCCAGCGCGCCGCGGCCGGGAGGCCTGGATCAGCAAGTGGCGGGCATGCGGCAGGATGGAGTCATGCAGCCGCGAGATTTTTCGCTCTATGGTGCCGTCGATCTGGGGGCGCGGCAGGCCGCCGCGCAGCGCAGGCAGCAGGCGGCCGAGTCCGGCGAATCCGCCGCGTCCGGCGGGTCCGTCATTGAGGTCACCGAGCAGACCTTCAACGCCGACGTCGTCGAGCGTTCCCAGACCACGCCCGTGATCATCGATCTGTGGGCCGAATGGTGCGAGCCGTGCAAGCAGCTCAGCCCGGTGCTCGAGAAGCTCGCCGAGCAGGCGGACGGCCAGTGGATCCTCGCCAAGGTCGATGTCGACGCGAACCCTCAGCTGAGCGCGGCCTTGCAGGTGCAATCCATCCCGATGGTGGTAGCGGTCATCGGCGGTCAGCTGGTGGACGGGTTCCTGGGCGCGATGCCCGAGTCGCAGGTCCGCCAGTGGCTCGGCCAGGTCCTGGCCATCGCGGAGAAAATGGGCCTGAGGCTGGCCGGCGGGTCACCCGACGGATCCGATGACCAGGCCGACCTGGACCAGGCCGTTCCGCCGGTGCCCGGGGACGGCGGCGACGGCAGCCAGCTGCCGCCCGCCTACGCCGCGGCCAGCGCGGCCATGGAACGCGGTGACTTGGACGGCGCGGCGCGCGCCTTCGAGGAGGAACTGGCGGCGTCGCCCGGCGATCCGATCGCCGCCGCCGGGCTGGCCCAGGTCAACTTGATCCGCCGGGTCAGCTCCTACGATCAGCCGCGTTCCCGCCGGGAGGCGGCCGAGCGCCCGGGCGACGCCGAGGCGCAGATCCGCGTGGCCGACATCGACCTGGCGGCAGGACGGGTGGACGAAGCGTTCGACCGGCTGCTGGGCGTCATCCGGCGCACGTCCGGCGAGGACCGCGAACGGGCGCGCGCACACCTGGTCGACCTGTTCGCCATCCTCCCGCCGCGCGACCCGCGCGTGACCAAGGCCCGGTCCACCCTCTCGTCTCTGCTCTTCTGAGCACCCCAGTCCGGTTCCCCGCTTGTCGTCTCTGCTCTTCTGAGGCTCTCAGTCCGGTCCCCCTTGTCGTCCGCGCCCTGCCGATGTCCTGTCAATCAGGGGCGAGGGAATATATAATCATAGTTACAAGTTCCCTGCCTATGGAGGATGAAGTCGGGACCCCGGCCGAGTCCTCTAGAAAACCTTCGGAGGTGAGGCAAGGATGTATTTGACCACTTTTGACCCGTTCGCCCAGCGTCTGACCCGCCGCGCGTTCGGCC
>JASHVM010000428.1:0-3850 GCA_030044595.1 Streptosporangiaceae bacterium | reverse complement strand
GCTGCCGCAGATCCGGGTCCACGGGACGGCGGTAACCGTTCGCGGCGTAGGCGTACGCGGCCTCGGGGA
The DNA here is from genome assembly GCA_030044595.1 of Streptosporangiaceae bacterium. Classification (GTDB taxonomy): domain Bacteria; phylum Actinomycetota; class Actinomycetes; order Streptosporangiales; family Streptosporangiaceae; genus Palsa-504. The sequence goes on along the minus strand of JASHVM010000428.1, from coordinate 3,781 downwards.
CGTCGTAGCCGTCCGCCTCCCCGGCCTCGCGATCGCGCCCCGCTCGGTCCGGCGGATCGTGGATCCTGGTCGCGCCGAACCAGACCAGGACGGCCGCCATCATGCTGGCCAGCGGGTACACGGACCTGGCGGGCAGCGCAAACCGCAACCCGGCGGTCATCAGCACGGCCAGGCCGACCGCGGCGGCCGCGGCCAGCATCCCGCTCCACCGCCGGTCGTTCCTAGCCAGAGCCGCGGCCAGGCCCACGCTCACCGCCGCGACGAGCACCGCCACGGCCTGCGTCAAGTCCAGGATGTAGCGCGAGAACGGCTGGTAGTAGGCGGCGGCCAGCGGCCACGACTTCCTGAACGGCGGACCGGAGAGCGGGTCAGTGGCCAGGATCACGGCGCCGACCACCGTCAGCGCGGCGCAGATCAGCCTCGCGCCGAACCTGGCGGCCTCGCTCGGCCAGGCCAGCTCGGCCAGGCCCCAGGCCAGCCACAGCGGTGTCAGCAGCAACTCGGACAGCTGGACGGCGCGGAACATCGCCGGGTTGAAGCCGTGGGCAAAGCCCACGCTCTGCACCGCGAGCGCCACGGTCAGGGCCAGGGCGGCGGCCGTCCACAAGATGAGGCCGATCCCGGGCTGGCGGACACACCGCCCGGCGAGCAGACCGGTAGCCACGGCCGCGACCACCACGCCCGCGAACCCGATCAGGACCGGAAGAGACATTAGCCGCTATCGTGCCCGATGCCCGGCCGCGCCGGGGTGATAGCCCGGAATCTGTTATTTCTTGTTCCTGCGCTGGATTCGCGTCCTCTTCAGCAGCTTGCGGTGCTTCTTCTTGGCCATGCGCTTGCGGCGCTTCTTGATCACGGAGCCCATGAGGACCACCCTTCTAGGCATTGCGGATGACGGGCACGCCAACACGCTCGCCCGCTGAGGGCGGCTGGACACACACCCAACGCTAGAGGTTACCCGTGATGCGGCATGCTAGTCGGCGGATCAGCCGGAGACCAGGATCATGGGCGGCACGTCCCGTACCGGACCAGGGCAGCACCGCAGCACTGCTCCTGATTCAACCCGGATCCCCGCTGCACAGGGATCCGGCGCCAGCCGGGGCTCGCGCACCCGGTACCCGCGTTGGCTCACCCGGTTCCGACGAAGGCAGCTCTCAGATACTGATTGACTGCCTGCTCGGGGACCCGGAAAGAACGTCCAACGCGTATCGCCTCCAGCTCGCCGGAGTGCACCAAGCGATACACGGTCATTTTCGACACGCGCATGATCAAGGCCACTTCGGCAACGGTGAGGAATCTTACGTCGCTGAGGGGGGTTTCGGCTGCCATCCATTTACCCCTTCCGCACGAAGCCGAGCACTTGACGGGATTGCGCACCAGTCACGTACGTCTCCAGGGTAAGTCCCGTTCCTTGCCGAGCCAACCCCGCGCGAAGCCCCTTTGTGGTTTTCTCCTTGGCCGCAAGCGCCCCGGAGCGCCCGGGAAACCGGCCGCGGGAAACCCCCGGCTGCCGTCACATCGGCGCGTGCAGGCCGTGCCAGGAGAAACTGGCGCGGCAGGTGTTCACGATCGCGGAGTCGACGGGATCGCCGGGGTCGACCCCCGAGGCGACGGACACGTACTCCGCGGACGCCCCGTCGGTCATCTGCGCGGGCGCGTCTTCGCCGGCCCGGTCGGCGGCGAATGTCCGCCAGCTGGCCGGCACGGCCAGGCCGGGATCGACCGGGCGGCCCGCCGCCACCGCGAGCAGATGGGTCCACGACCTGGGCACGACCTGGACCAGCTCGTACCCGCCGCCGCCGGTGAGCAGCCACCGGCCGCCGGCCACCTCGTGCGCCAGGTCATGCACCATCAGCGCGGCGCGCCGCTGCGCGTCGATGCTGAGCTGCAGGTGGGCCAGCGGGTCGAGCCGGTGGCTGTCGCAGCCGTGCTGGCTGACCAGCACTTCCGGCTGAAACGAACGCAGCAGCGGCGGGACCACCGCGTCGAACGCCCGCAGCCAGCCGGCGTCGCCGGTACCCGCCGGCAGCGCCACGTTGACCGCGTACCCGCGGCCGTCCCCGGCGCCGATCTCCGACGCCAGCCCGGTGCCCGGGAACAAGGTCGCCGGATGCTCGTGCAGGCTGATGGTCAGCACCCGGGGGTCGGCGTAGAACGCCGCCTGCACGCCGTCACCGTGATGCACGTCGACGTCCACGTACGCGATCCGCTGCGCCCCGGCGGCCAGCAGCCAGCTGATCGCGATAGCCGGGTCGTTGTACACGCAGAAGCCGCTGGCTGACCGGCGCATGGCGTGGTGCAGCCCGCCGGCGATGTTCGCCGCGTGCAGCGCCTCGCCGTGCCAGACCGCGCGGGCCGCCGCCAGCGTCGCCCCGGCGACCAGCGCGGAGGCCTCGTGCATGTGGTCGAACACCGGGTTGTCGGGGGTGCCGAGCCCGTACCTGCCGTTGCCCATCCCGTCGTAGCCGGCCTGGCGCACCGCCTGGATGTACGCCATGTCGTGGACCAGCTCGAGCTCATCGAGCTGCGCCGGCTCCGGGGTGGCCAGCGACACCGAGGGCAGCGCCAGCACGCCGAGCTCGCGCGCCAGCGCCATCGTCAGCTCGACCCGCACCGGCGCCAGCGGATGGCCGGGACCGAAGTCGTAACCGGTCAGGCTCTCGTCCCAGACCAGCGTGAGCGAGCCTGCCACTAGTCCCTCCCGCCTGCGGCCAGGTCCGCGGGACCCACCGGGGGACCCGGGTCGGCGCCGAGTTCCCGGCCGCGGTCGCGCGCGGCCTCGATGGCGGCCAGGAACGCGGCCCGCACCCCGTGCCTTTCCAGCTCCCTGATCGCGGAGATCGTCGTCCCTCCCGGTGAGGTGACGGCCTCCCGCAAGATCACCGGGTGCTCGCCCGATTCCCGCAGCATGGTGGCTGCGCCGTAGACGGCCTGGGTGACCATCTCGAGCGCGGCGCCGCGCGCCATGCCGAGCAGGATGCCGGCGTCGACCATCGACTCGACGAGGTAGTACACGTACGCCGGGCCGCTGCCGGACAGCGCGGTCGCCGCGTCCTGCTGCGACTCGGGTATGCGCAGCACCTTGCCGACCGGGCGGAGCAGCTCCTCGGCCCGGCGCAGGTGCTCCTCGCCCGCGTACGCTCCGGCCGAGATCACGCTCATCGCCTCGTCCACCAGGACCGGCGTGTTCGACATGACCCGGACCACCGGGACCTCCCCGGGCAGCCGCCGCTCGATGAACGCCGTGGTGATCCCGGCCGCGACCGAGACCACGAGCCGGCCCGGCGGCATCGCGGGCGCGATCTGCTCCAGCAGCCTTTGCATGTCCTGCGGCTTGACCGCCAGGACCAGGGTGTCGGCCAGCTTGGCGGCCGACGCGGCGTCCGTCACCTGCACCCCGTACCGCGCGCGCAGCTCGGCGGCCCGGTCCTCGCGCCGGACCGCGGCGACCACGGCGGACGGCGGACGGCCCGCGCGCAGCAGCCCGGACAGCAGCGCCTCGCCCATCTTGCCGGTGCCGACAATCGCGATCATCTCGACCGCCCCGGGAGCGAGCGCAGGAAGAGGGCGAGGTTGCCGGGCCGTTCGGCCAGCCTGCGGACCAGGTAGGCGTACCAGTCTCCACCGTAGGGGACGTAGACCCGCATCCGCCCCCCGGTGTTGGCCAGCCGCCGCTGCTCGGCCGGGCGGATGCCGTACAGCATCTGGTACTCGAAGCTGTCCGCGGCGCGCCCGGTCAGCAGCGCCAGCGACGCGGTGATCTCGATCAGCCGCGGGTCGT
>JASHVM010000427.1:0-11413 GCA_030044595.1 Streptosporangiaceae bacterium | reverse complement strand
GCGGATGGACTACTTCTTCTGGGTTGCCCGGAGCCCTGAACGCACCGTCTTGATCGACTGCGGCTTCAATGAGCGCAGCGGCGCGCGCCGCGGGCGCACGATGCTGTGCCCGCCGGTGTCCGCGCTGGAGCGGCTCGGTATCGTGCCGGACGACGTCGGACTGCTGATAGCCACCCACGCGCACTACGACCACATCGGCAACCTGCGCTGGTTCCCGGCCGCCGAAGTGGTGCTGGCGGAGCGGGAGTACGCCTTCTGGACCGGGCCGCTGGGATCTCGGCCGCTGTTCGCCGCGTCCGCCGAGGCCGAGGACATCGAGGCGCTGCGCCAGGCCCGGAAGGCGGGCCGGCTCCGGCTGGTCGGCGGACGCGAACAGGTCGCCGACGGCATCGACGTCGTCGACGTGGGCGGCCACACCCCGGGCCAGCTCATCGTGCTCGTCGCGACCGGCCGCGGCGAGGTGGTGATCGCCTCCGATGCGGTCCACTACTACGAGGAGATGGCGCTCGAGCGCCCGTTCGCGCATGTCGCCGACCTGCCGGCCATGTTCGCCGGTTTCGGCCTGCTGCGCGACCTCGCGGCTGGCGGCGCGCGCGAGATCGTGGCCGGGCACGACCCGGACGTCATGCGGCGCTTCCCGGCGGCGGCCGGCGATGCGGCCGGGCTCGCGGTGCGGATCGGCTGAAGGGCACGCAGGTGAACGGGCAGCGGATCGGCTTCGTCGGCCTCGGGAACATGGGCGGCCGCATGACGCGGCGGCTTGCCGACGCCGGCCACCCGGTCCTCGGCTTCGATCCGGCGCCCGGACGCGCCGCGCAGGCAGGCGCCACGCCCGCCGCGTCGGTCGCCGAGGTTGCGGGTAGCAGCGATTGCATCCTGCTGTCGCTGCCGGACAGCACGGTCATCGAGTCGGTCGTGCTCGGCGACGGCGGCCTGCTGGAGGCGGGCCGCGCGGGCCAGGTGATCGCCGACCTCAGTACGGCCGCGCCCAGTTCCACCATCCGGCTGCATGCCGCGCTCGCCGCGCGCGGGATCGACTATCTCGACGCTGGCGTCTCCGGCGGCGCGGCGGCCGCGGAGAAGGGCACGCTGACGATCATGGTCGGCGGTTCCGCCGCCGCGCTCGACGCCATCGCCTGGGTGCTCGAGCCTATTGCCGGCGAGATAGTCCACATGGGCGGCAGCGGCACCGGCCACCTGACCAAGGTCCTGAACAACTTCCTCAACGCAGTCAGCCTGGCCGCGACCGCCGAGGTCATGCTGGCCGCGAAGAAGGCGGGGCTCGACCTCGAGCAGGTGCTCGAGGTCATCAACTCCAGCAGCGGGGTGAACTTCGCCACGCTGAACCGGTTTCCGCGCATCATCCGGGGCGACTACCTCGAAGGCGGCCTGACCAGCGCGCTCATGACCAAGGACATCGCCCTGTACGTGGACTGCCTGCGCCAGCTGGGCGTGCCGTGCCTCGCGGCGCCCGGGCCGCTGGCGGCGTTCGGCCTGGCGAACAGCCTGGGCTACCGCGATCAGATCAGTAACAGGGTCGTAGACGCGCTCGGCGACCTCGCCGGCGGCGTCCGCCTGCACGACGATGGCTCAGGCCGGACGGGTGAGTGACCGATGGAGATCGCCAAGGGATACCAGAGCAGTGCGGTGCCGTCCGAGCAGCGCACCGCCACCTTCACCGGGCTGGTGTACGTCGATCCGGTGCTGGCCAGCGCCGACGGCGTGAACGTGAATAGGGTCTTCTTCGGGCCCGCGGCCCGGACTTTCTGGCACTGGCACGAGCGCGGTCAATTGCTGGCTGTGGTGTCCGGGCACGGGCTGATCTGCGCCGAAGGCGGCCTGCCGGCGGCGCTCGAGGCCGGCGACGTGGTCTGGGTCCCCCCGGCCGAGCGCCACTGGCACGGCGCTGGCCCGCAAACGCTAATGCTGCACCTTGCGGTGTCGCTGGGCACCACGAACTGGCTGAATGCCGTGTCGGACGCCGACTACGGTGCCCGGCCGTGACCCCGTCCAGGATCGGGTTCGTCGGCGTCGGCCACATGGGCCAGCCGATGGCGCGGCGGCTGGCCGGAGCCGGGCACGTCGTGGCGGTCTACGACGCGTCTGAGCAGGCGAGGGAGCGGGTGCGCGGGGCCGCGGGCATCACCGTCGCCGAGACGGTCACCGCGGTCGCCGACCGGGCGGATGCGGTGATCTTGATGCTGCCCGACTCCGACGTGGTGGAGCACGTCCTGCTCGACGAGGGACTGCTCGGCTGCGTCGCGCCGTCTGCCGCGGTGGTGGACATGAGCTCGTCCGAACCGGTCCGGACCCGCTTGCTGGCCGAGCGCGCGGCCCGCCGGGGCGTGACGCTGATCGACGCGCCGGTATCCGGGGGCGTTACCGGAGCCCGGGACGGCACGCTGACCATCATGGTCGGCGGCCCCGAGGCCGCTCTGGCGCAGCTGCGGCCGGTGTTCGAGGTGCTCGGATCCAAGGTCGTGCACGCCGGCGACGTCGCGGGCGCCGGGCACGCGATCAAGGCGCTGAACAACCTGATGTCGGCCGCGCACCTCCTGGTGAGCTCGGAGGCGCTGCTGGCCGGCCGCGCGTTCGGGCTCGATCCGGCGGTCATGCTCGACATCGTCAACGGCAGCAGCGGCCGCAGTGCCTCCACGGAGAACAAGTGGCCGCGGTTCATCTTGTCCGGCCGTTTCGACTCGGGTTTCGGCCTGCGGCTCATGCTCAAGGACATGAACGTGGCACTGCAGCTCGAGCGTGCGGCCGGGATCCCGGCGCCGGTCAGCCAGGCGGCCGTCGACGCATGGGCCAGCGCGGCGGCCGCGCTGCCGGTCGACGCCGACCACACGGAAATCGCGCGGTGGCTCGGGTACCGGACACCAGACCCGGACCCCGGAACGTAGATCAGGGAGGCGGAGACGGGAATCGAACCCGTGTACAGGGCTTTGCAGGCCCTTGCCTAAGCCATTCGGCCACTCCGCCGCAAGGGCATTCCGCCGCAAGGGCATACCGACCCCCGGAGCGGACGACGGGATTCGAACCCGCGACCCTCACCTTGGCAAGGTGATGCTCTACCAACTGAGCCACGTCCGCGCGCACCCAGGGTGCGTCTTGTCTTGAGAAGAGTAGCCGATCCTGCCGCTCGCGCAAACTCCGAACCACCCTTCGGGCTTGCCTCCACCCGCCACCCGTCACGCTTCGATGCCGGTTGAAATATTGCTGGGTTAGCGTCGGAACATGACTACACCGGCGCCGCCCCTGCCGTCCGGCACCGCCCCGTACGAAACCGACATCGCCCTGGCCGCCGCGCTGATCGCGGACCCGACCCGGGCCGCGATCTTGCGCGCGCTCTTGCCCGACCGCCCGCTGGCCGCGGGGGAGCTGGCCGGGCTGGCCGGCGTCAGCGCGGCCACCGCCAGCTTCCACCTGACCAAGCTCCTCGAGGGCCGCATGATCGCGGTCGCCCGGCAGGGCAGGCACCGCTACTACCGCCTGGCCGGCTACGAGGTCGCGGCCGCGCTGGAGGCGCTCGGCCTGATCAGCCCCCCGCTGCCGGTCCGCACCCTGCGGCAGTCCCGCGAGGCCGTCGCGCTTACCGAGGCACGTACCTGCTACGACCACCTGGCGGGCCGGGCCGGGGTGGACCTGCTGGCGGCCATGCTCGGCCGCGGTCTGCTGGCCAGGGAAAAACAACAATCTTCGGCCCTAACGGCCAGCGATGCTGCCGCCGTCACGCGCTTTGAAGTCACCGGGGCCGGAGCGGAGACGCTTGGCTCGTTCGGCATAAATGTCACTGAAATACGGCGGTCACGCAGAACCTTCGCCGGCGAGTGCATCGACTGGACCCAGCGCCGCGGGCACCTGAACGGCGCGCTGGCCGCCGCCATCACCGGCCGGCTGTTCGAGCTCGGCTGGATCGAGCGCGGCTTTGAGAAGGGGCAGCGCCGCCGCAGCGTGCGAGTTACCGCGGCGGGGGCCGAGGGCCTGGCCGTGACGTTCGGGTTCAGGTCCCGCTAGATCTTCCCGCCGCCCGGCATGGCAGGCTGTCGGGCATGAGCGAAGTCGTGGTCGACGGTGGTCCGCTGACGGTCGAGGATGTCGTGGCGGTGGCGCGCGGCGAAGCGCGAGCCACGCTGGGCGCTAACGTCCGCGGGCAGATGGAACCGAGCCGTTCGGTCGTGGTGCAGGCGCTCACCGGGGACGCGCCGGTGTACGGGGTGAACACGGGGTTCGGCGCGCTGGTCGATACGCCGATCGGGTCAGCCGACCTGACCACGCTGCAGGCCGCGATCGTCCGCTCGCACGCGGCCGCGACCGGCGAGCCGCTGGACGACCAGGTCGTGCGCGCGGTGCTCTTGCTGCGGGCGCGGACGCTCGCGGCGGGGTACTCCGGTGTCCGGGTCGAGCTGCCCGCCCGGCTGCTGGACCTGCTGTCGATGGACCTGCTGCCGGTGATCCCGGCCAAGGGGTCGGTGGGGGCCTCGGGAGACCTGGCCCAGCTCGCGCACCTGGCCCTGCCGCTGATCGGCGAGGGACGGCTGCGCGCCGCCGGCGACCCGCCGTCCGGCCGCCCGGCCGCGGAGGTGCTCGCCGAGCACAGGCTCAAGCCGCTGACGCTGGCCCCGAAGGAGGGCCTGTCGCTGGTCAACGGCACCGAGCCGATGCAGGCGCTGCTCGCGTTCTCGGTATCCGACGCCGCGATGCTGGTGCAGGCGGCGGACGTGGCCTGCGCTCTGTCGCTCGAAGCCCTGCTCGGCACCGACCGGACCTACGACGAGCGGGTACAGGCGCTCCGGCCGCACCCGGGGCAGCTGGTCAGCGCGGCCAACCTGCGCGCGCTGCTCGCCGGGTCCCCGCTGATGGCCAGTCACCGGGACAGCAGGCACGCGGTACAGGACGCGTACTGCCTGCGCTGCGCGCCGCAAGTGCACGGGGCCGTTCGGGACGTGCTCGGCTTCGCCCGGCGGGTGCTCGTCACCGAGCTGGGCTCGGTGGTGGACAACCCGGTCATCGTGCCTGACGGCGAGGTCATGACCACGGGCAACTTCCACGGCGAGCCGCTCGCGTTCGCCGCCGACATGCTGGCGATGGGCCTGGCCGAGCTCGCGTCCATCAGCGAGCGGCGCGTCGACCGGATGCTCGACCCCGCGTTCTCCCGCGGCCTGCCGCCGTTCCTGGCTCCCGCGGCCGGAACGAACTCCGGCTTCATGCTGGCCCAGTACACCGCGGCCTCGCTGGTCAGCGAGAACAAGGTGCTCACCCACCCGGCCAGCGTGGATACCATCCCGACCTCGGGCAAACAGGAAGATCACGTGTCGATGGGCTGGACCGCGGTGCGCAAGCTGCGCGACGTGGTGGCCAACGTGCGCACCTGCCTGGCGGTGGAGATCTGCTGCGGCACGCAGGGGATCGACCTGCGTGCCGCAGTCGCGTCGCCGAGCGTGCCGCTCCAGGCGGTGCACGACCTGGTAAGGGAGTCGGTGCCGCGGATGGACGTCGACCGGGAAGTGGCCGGGCAGATTACGACCGTGGACGCGCTGCTGCCGGAGATATGCCAGGTGGCCGCCGGAGCCTGCGCGTCATTTGAGTAGCCGGCCGGATCGGCCGACGGGCCGCTGCCGCGGCCGTCAGGCCTGGTCGAGCAGGTCGTTCAGCTCGGTCTCGATGTCGATGTGGTCGCTTTCCCGGCCAGGGGGGACGATTCTGTAGGTGCGCTGGAGAAACGCGGACATGGCGCGAGCCGGCGCTTCGAAGTGCGCCTGGCCGAATGGCGACGACAGCTCGATGTTCAGCACCGCGCCATCCGCGTCGGCCGCGCCGATCACGTCGAGGCCGTCGGCTTCGGCGCACGACCTGGCCGAGGGCCAGACCTGCACGTCTCCCTCGCCGTGACGCGACTCGATTCCGGAGGCGAGCAGGTCCCTGGCGAAAATCCACTCGACCGGCTCATCGGTGCCGACGTGGAACGCCATGCGCACCGCATACGGATCGCCGCCGCTGTAATAAAGGCTGGCAACAAGCGGGACAATCGTTTGCTGCGGGACGACGAGCCTCAGGCCGAGCTCAGCGGAGATCGTAGTGCTGCTGCTTCTGCTCATCTGCTACCCATCCCTACTTAGCCCGCTCGCATGGGATCCTGCGCACTGCTCGGAAGACGCGGCCGGTTGATGCCTATGACGCATACGGAGGGTGAAGTTCTCCCAAGTGATCAGCATCCCGTTTTGCGCCTTTCGTACCCTGCCGGAGGTCGAGCCGTTGCCGTAGCCTTGACCTGGACAAATATCGTTCAGTTCGGTGAAACGGCGTTGCAGCAGTTTAGTGTTCCCGCGCGCTGATTGCATAGCTAGTCGTGTTGACTCATAGGATTATCTACGAAACGTGCCGATATTGACACTGAAAGTAGTTGAACGTGGCCGATGCGTACGATTGCACGAATTTGCAGTTACAGAACGTTATCAGCCGCTTCGGGATCTATTGCGAACATCGCCAGACGCCGGAGGGCGGTCTGGTGCCCCGGCGTCGCGTCCGGCCGCATGCCCCGGGCCGCGAAGATGCGCTACCCTATGGGAGCGCCGGTAGGAGGCTGCCGCGGGGGTTTCAGACCCTCGGCGGACAGCGCGGGACTAGCGGCGGGCGATTGGCTCAGCGGGAGAGCGCCTCGTTCACACCGAGGAGGTCACTGGTTCGATCCCAGTATCGCCCACCCAGCTCAGCGGCCAGTTGCGATCTTGTAACTGGCCGTTTCGTTGCCTGGTGCAGCAGCAAAGTGCAGCAGTCACGCCTGGGAATCCGAGCCGAGCCACTGCCCCAGCTTCCGGAGCGCGTCCCGAGTGGCGGCCGAGGGCACCTCGGGTGTAGATCTCCATAGTCACGGCGATCTTGCTATGCCGGAGGATCTGCATGGCCACGCGCGGATGGACCTCTAGGGCGGCCAGGAGCGAGCCGCATGTCTTGCGGGTGCCATGCACCGTGATCCTCGGAACCCCGGCACTTGCGATGCAGCGGTCAAAGCTGCGGCTGAAGTTCCTCGGCTCGATCGGCGTGCCGTAACGGGTCGTGAAGACCAGGCCCGTGTCTCTCCAGGCTTCCCCGGCACGAGCACGGTCGGCGTCCTGCTGCTGCCTCCGGAGCTTGAGCGCCGCGACGCACAGGTCCGGCAGCGGAAGCGGCGCTTCGGAAGGTTCGGTCTTGACCTGCCTGCGGATGAGCCGGTGTCCGACGCGCTGGACCTGTTCACCGATGTACAGCTCGCCGGTATCGAGATTGACAAGTTCCCAAGTGAGCCCCAGTACCTCGCCCTTACGCAGGCCCAGCACCAGGATCAGCACGAAGGCGGCATACAGCGCCTCGGTGGCCTGCCTGGCCGACTCCAGAAACCGGCGTGCGTCATCAACCGACCAGAACCTCGTGGCAGCATCGGCCGATTGCGCAGCAGCGACGCTTATCTTCTGGCTGAGACAGGCCGGGGCTACATGATGTCGTCGACCGAGGCCAGTACGAGTGTGGGCGACAAGCAGAGACGAGTTGCGACGGCGCACGGCGGTGATGTCCAAGCCTCGGTGTAAATGAAGACGGGCGTAGGTTCCCTTCAAGACCGCCAAGTCATCGAAGGGAAGGACCTACGCCCATGCCACACCGAGCCTTGGACGTCACCCTGCGGGCGGGCGGAGACTCTGGCACCATGACGCCATGGGCCTCGACATCGCCCCGTCGGTGATAGGGATAGTCCACTGGGCTGGTGAGGAAAGGCGGACGGGACGTCCATGACTGCTGCGACTGACGACGACTCCGTGCGCGTGCTGGATGAGGGCGACGGAGTCGAGCTACTGGCCTACCTGGTGACCGCCGCTCGTACGCAAGTGGACGAGGCGGCCGAGTACGCGCCGATGCGCCTGCTCACCGCAGCGGGCCGGCTAGCCGAGATGGCCGAGCCGAATGCGAGTGCCAGACTGCGGCCTTTGTTGCGCGATATCCGGCAGGCAGTTTCGGAAACAGCTGTCCAGGCTGGCGACCCGGCGGGATACGTTCAGCGGCTCGACGCCCTGTGCCGGACCGTCGCCGAATACCTGGTGCACTCGCTAGACCTGGACAGATCACCGTGAACGACGCTGTGCTCCACGCGATCCGCACCCGCCGCGTCGCGCGGGTCCTGACCGATGCCCCTGTCGAGCACGATCAGCTCCGGACCATTCTCGACAGTGCCCGCTACGCACCTCATGCCGGGAACCGGCGGCTTCACCGATATGTCGTCGTCACCCGGCCTTCGCTGCTGCGCGCGGTGCGGATGGTCTCACCTGGGATGCTTCAGCACCCGGTGGCCGCGATTGTCGTATGCGTCGACTGGGGCCAGGTCCGCAGCTACGGCTTCTCGCCGGCTAACCCGGGGCCTTACATCGACGTGGGGACCGCGGCGGCGACCCTGCTGCTCGCGGCACACAGCATCGGGCTGGGGGCCGGGCCGGTCACCTCCTTCAGCCGCGCGGCCCTCGCCACGATCCTCAAGCTGCCCGCTGAGGTGCGTCCCGAGTTGATCATCTGTCTCGGCCACGCAGCCACCGGACAGTCGCCCGGCATGCGACGCCAGGGCGAACCCAGGTGGGACGACCTCATCCAGTGGGAGCGCGGCTGAACTCGCTGGTCTGCCGTCGGTTACTCGGGCTTGGCGGATCTGGCGCCGGTCCGGCCTGAAGGAGGCCGGGCAAGCGGATAGCCTGCACCTGTTGTGCCGCGTGCGTAGCAGGGCACCAGGGGGTGGTAGATGTGCTGACCGGTGTTGTCCAGGTTCGTCATTTTCTGCATGTGATCCGGGATGTGCCTTTCGCCCGGGCTAGGGCGCATCTGGCGGCGAGGCGGGGCTCGCTGAGGTTCCGGCGGCAAAAGATGCCCGCCTGGTCATGCACACGTGCCGTGGCTGTGCTGCTCGTCGCGGCGTGCCTGGGCGCCATCGGCGGCTGCGGAACGGGCGCGGTCGGCGCCCCGGTCAGCCCGGCTGCCTCCACGTCCTCGCGGGCGGGAGTCTCGGGTGGTGACTCGCGTGGCTGCGGTGGCCAGCTGCTGTCCTGCGAGCAGCTGGTGGCTCTCGGCCTGACCTATCCCTACCCGCGCCAGCCGGGCTCGTATCTGTTCGTCAACGGGGTGGCCTATCCCTATGTCAACCTCGGTCATCGCTCTGTCATGGACGCGACTGTGCAAGCCGGCGGCATGGTGCTCAGTGCCCGGGACCTGCTGGATCGCCTTGGACTTGGCAGCCAAGCCCGCCAGGCGCTCACCCCGGTCATCGCCTACGGCGCCAACGCCAATGTCGACGCCCTCACCCGTAAGTTCGTCACCTCTGACTTCTCCGGTCAGGCGGTGATTCCCGTGATCAAGGGCACGCTCCAGGACTTCGACGTGGCCTGGTCGCCCGAGCTGGCCTTCAACGGCGCCATGCCCGCCACGATCGTCTCGTCGCCTGGCACCACGGTCAGCGTCTGGATCACCTGGCTCGACCCCGCCGAGCTGACGGAGATGAACGCGACCGAAGGTGTCGGCACACAGTACTCCTATGGCTTCCTTAGCGGCGTCCGGCTGGACATGCCAGGTCCGGCGGTCACCCGGCCGGGTGTCTACGTCGATTGCTCCGGTGCGCTGGCGGTGCACGGGGTCGTGCTGGCGGTCAGCGGCGTTCCCGCCTCCCACCGCCGCCTGCACGCTGTCGATTCGCCGGCAGCGCTCGCGCAGGCCGCGGCGGTCCTGGGCTGGCGCGGCCCGGTGTTCGACCTGCTGCTGGACAACGTCCGCTCGCCAGCGCTACGGGCGACCCGCAGTAAATCGCTCCAGGCCCTGGGTATTCAGCTTCCCGACCGCGGTTACACGGTGACCAGCAGCTGTTCCCCGGCGTCTCGGCGATAGGCTGCCCGGCGCGACGCGTAGACTGGCCGGTGCCGAGGTCAGCGACACTATCTGGCACACCGGCCGGACCCCGTCAGCGAGTGGTTTCCAGGTCGATCACGCCGACGGTAGTGCAGCACGAAAGTGCAGCAACCGCACCGACCACCAATGACCCAAGACGACCTCTAAAGACCTCTGAACTGCGCCAACGGCCTTCAGTGACCGCTACGCAACTAGTTCACACCGAGGAGGTCACTGGGTTCGATCCCAGTATCGCCCACGGCATAAGGCCAGGTCAGAAGCTCATCGGACAGGCCCCATCCGCATTGCGGGATGGGGCCTTCGTCGTGTTGGGAGGGCTACCACCAACTCCGCGCCCTCATCGACCAGCCGAATTCGGCGATTGAGCCTGCAGCGGCGCCAGGGGGTTAGCCTGCTGCCACGCGGCGGTGCCCGCCGCCGATCCAGTCGGCGACCAGGCGGCCGTACTCCCCGGGCGCTTGCTCCCATGCGTAATGGCCCGCGTCAAGAGCATGGATCTCGCTGTTGGGGAGAACGTCGTGGAGGAACTGGTTGTTCGACCACGGCACGATGTCATCGTCGCGCCCGGCCATGATCAGGGTCGGCGCGGTGATCGATGGCAGCAGGTCACGCAGCACCCGGTTCTGCGTAGGATAGTGCCGGACGAACCGGCAGGACTCCGCGAAGCGCCCGAGGTCGTAGGCGCTGACGTAGTCCTCGTGGACGTCGGGCTCGCTGTCACGCGGGGCGCCGGACTCGACCGCGTAGCCGACGTTGGTCCGGGCATCCTGAGAGCGGATGACGTCAAGGCTGGGCGCCTCGATGATGTCCTTGAGCGCGCCGGTCGCTTCGACCGGGAAGGTGACGGCGCCGCCGCCGATGGTCAGGCTCGTGACGTGCTCCGCCGACTTCGCGGCGAGGAAGAGCGCGGCGGCCGTTCCGACGTCCGGGCCGATGATGTGCGGGGCGCCCAGGCCCCACTCGTCGATCAGGCGGGCCAGGAACCCTCCCGAGGCGTCCGGGGCGATCAGTTCCGGCCGGCTGTCGGAGTGGCCGAATCCCGGAAGGTCAATGGCGACCACTCTCCCGAGCGGGGAAATGCGGTCCCAAATGCGCCGGAACGCCCACACGCTTTCCGGCCACGGCGACAGCAGCAGCATGGTGACGTCGGACTCCGCCCTGGTGTCGGCGAACCGCACGCGGACTCCGTCGCACACTCGGAAGTAGGTAGTGATCGGCGTGGCGGGCGTAAAGGTGTTGTCGCTCATTGTCGTCATCCCTTCGGTGGGCGAGCCAGCTCAGCAATTTCGGCTTGGTGAGCTAGTTGAACAATGCAAGCCAGTCGATATCTGGGGTATCGGTCTCATGACCGCACCGGCCTGACCAGCAGGATCCCCGTAGCGGCGGCCGCCAGGGCGGCGACCGACGCGGAGTAGACCAGGGCGGTGGAGTGCAGGCCGAACGACGTGGTCGCCACGCCGGCGATCAGCGCCGGGACGCTGAACGCGAGGTAGCCCACTAG
>JASHVM010000426.1:0-4948 GCA_030044595.1 Streptosporangiaceae bacterium | reverse complement strand
TCTTCGGCCGGGATGCCGAGTTCGTGGCTGACGATCTGGGCCCAGGTCGTCTCGTGTCCTTGCCCCTGGGTCCGCGCGCCGGTGCGGACGATGGCCTTGCCCGTCATGTGCACCTTGAGCTCAGCCGAGTCGAACATCTTGATGCCGAGGATGTCGTACTCGCGGCTGTTACCGGCGCCGAGCGGCTCGGTCATGGTTGAGATCCCGAGGCCGAGCAGCCTGCCCCGCCGCTTGGCCTCGGCCTGCTGGCGGCGGAAGTCCTCATAGCCCACCGCCTTCAGCCCGACGTCCAGGCACTTGGCGTACTGGCCGGAGTCGGTCAGGAAGCCGAACGGGGTGCGGTGCGGGAAGTCCTCGTCCCGGACGAAGTTCATCCGCCGGAATTCCGCCTGGTCCAGGCCGAGGTCGTCCGCCGCGGCCTGGATCATCCGTTCCTGGAAGAACATCGCCTCGGTGACCCGGAATGAGCAGCGGTAGGCGACTCCGCCCGGTGCCTTGTTGCTATAGGTGCCGCGGGCGGTGAGCCGGGCGACCGGGATGTCGTAGGCGGCGAACGCGGAGTGCAGCAATCCGATCTTGAACTTGCTCGGCTGGGCGTCGGAGAAGAACGCGCCGTGGTCGGCGTCGCAGTGCATCCGGACGGCCAGGATCTTGCCGTCCCGGCGCAGCGCCATCTCGCCGTCCAGGTAGATGTCGCGGGCGAAACCGGTGGAGATCAGGTTGCCGGTCTTGTCCTCGATCCACTTCACCGGCCGTTCGAGCAAAATCGAGGCCAGGATCGAGCAGACGTAACCGGGGTATACCGGCACTTTGTTGCCGAAGCCGCCGCCGATGTCCGGGGAGATGATCCGGATCATGTGCTCGGGCAGCTCGGCTACCAGCGCGACCGCGGCGCGGATGATGTGCGGTGCCTGGGTGGTCATGTACACGGTGAGCTTCGAGGTAGCCCGGTTGAAGTCGGCTATCGAGCCGCAGCACTCGATCGGGGACGGGTGCGAGCGGGGGTAGTGCAGCTTCAGCCTCGAGATCACGTCGGCCTGCGCGAACGCCCGCTCCGTGCCGGCCGCGTCGCCGACCTCCCAGTCGTAGATGACGTTGTCCTGCTGGCCCGCCTTGTCGTCCCGGATGACCGGCGCGTCTTCGGCGACCGCCTGCTCGGGATTGACGATCACCGGCAGCGGCTCGTAATCGACCTCGATCGCCTCGCAGGCGTCCTTGGCGATGTACGGGTCATCGGCTATGACGCAGGCCACCTCCTGGCCCTGGAACCGCACCTTGTCGGTGGCCAGCACGGCTTGGGTGTCGTAGGAGAGCGTCGGCATCCAGGCCAGGTTGCGCGTGGCCATCATCTCGCCGGTGAGAACCAGGTGGACGCCGGGTATGTGCCACGCCTTGCTGGCGTCGATCGACTTGATCCGCGCGTGCGCCAGCGGACTCCGCAGTATCTCCATATGCAGCATGCCGGGCAAGGTGATGTCGTCGGTGTAGTTGCCCCGGCCGCGGATGAAGCGGTTATCCTCGACGCGCTTGCGGCTCGCGCCCAGTCCGCCGATCTTGATTTCGTCAAGCGCCTGTGACATGGGTCTGCCTCCTTTCCTAGCTGGCGGACTGGGATCTGAGCTTGGCGGCGGCCCACAGCACCGACTTCACGATGTTCTGGTAGCCGGTGCAGCGGCACAGGTTGCCGGACAGCGCCCACCGGATGTCCTCTTCGGTGGGATCGGGATTGGCGTCGAGCAACGCCTTGGCGGCCATCATCATGCCCGGCGTGCAGAACCCGCACTGCAGCCCGTGTTCCTGCTTGAAACCCTCCTGCAGCGGGTGCAGCTCGCTGGCGGTGGCCAGGCCCTCGACCGTGCTGATCTCGTGCCCGTCGGCCTGCACGGCCAGCATGGTGCAGGACTTCGCCGGACGGCCGTCGACGAGCACCGTGCACGCGCCGCAGCTCGTCGTATCGCAGCCCATGTGCGTGCCGGTCAGCCCGAGCCCGCGGCGAATCAGGTGGGACAGCAGCAGGCGCGGCTCTACTTCGGCGACCGTCTTCCTTCCGTTCACCGTGAACGTGATCCGGCGTACCGGGATGTCGGCCCCCGAACTCCCGGCCGCGCCGTCCTGGTCCTCGTAAATGATCGTCATGGTCAGGCTGCCCTTTCCGCCGCCGCGTCGGTGCGGCTCAGCAGGCGCAGCACGAACGTGCGCACCATATGCCGCTTGTAGTCGGCACTGCCGCGATGATCGGTCCTCGGCCGTGCGGCCTCGGCCGCCAGGTCAGCGGCCTGAGCGATGCTCTCGGCCGTCAGCGGACGCCCGGTGAGTGCTTCGGCCGCCGCCGTAGCGCCGATAGTGGACCCGCCTACCCCGGTGAGGGCGATGCCCGCCCGGGTCACGTTGTCGCCGCTCATGTCCAGAGCGACCGCGACCCCGACGGTCGCGAAGTCGCCGACGCGGCGCTCCAGCTTGAGGTAGCCGCCGGAACGGGTGCCCTTCGCGGCCGGTATCACCGCCTCCACCGCGATCTCGTCCGGTTCCAGGACGTTCTGGAAGGGCCCGGTGACGAAATCGGCCACCGGGATGGAGCGCATGCCGCCCGGGCCTCGGGCCATCACCGAGCCGCCGAGCGCCAGCACCACCGAGGCCCAGTCACCCTGCGGATCGGCGTGACACAGCGAGCCGACGAGCGTGCCCCGGTTGCGCACGATGGGGTCGGCGATCTGCGGCGCTGCCGCGGCCATGGTCGGCTGGGTGGTCTTCAGCAGATCCGAGCGCTCCAGGTCGGCGTGACGGCACAGGGCGCCGATGCGCAAGGTGCCGTCCGGGTCGGCCCGGTGATAGTCGAGGCCGGGCACGTTGTTGATGTCCACGACAAGCTGCGGTGAGGCGAAGCGCAGTTTCATCAACGGGATCAGGCTCTGACCGCCGGCCAGGACCTTCGCATCGTCCCCGGCGTCGTGCAGCAGGCCGATCGTCTCGGCGAGCGAACGCGGCGCCTCGTACCGGAACCGCGACGGATACATAGACCCTCCAGGTGTTGCGGTGGATTCGGCCGGCCTACGGCTCGGATTCCGGGTCCGGCACAGCAGTCGGGAGCGACTCATAGTCGGGGTCCGGCCGCGGCTGCTGGTGCGGCGGCCAGGGTCCCGCCACCGGCTGGCCGGCCACCTTGAGGTAATCAATCAGCTCGGGCCAGGCCCAGACGGTCGGGCTCTTCCCGGTCTTAGGAGCGCCCTCGATCAGCTCATACAGCCGCGGGTTACCGCGGCTGTGCCCGTCGGATTCAATTCGCATACTGTATGCTCCCGCGCTGGACAGTTCTGACCGGTTGCCGTCAGTATTGACGCGTCAAATGATCCACTGGCCGGCACCGCCCCGCAATACGCGAATAAGTGCTTGCTTAAGGCGCGGCCCGCCCGTGCGTTTCACGGCATCTCGGCTGGTAGGAACGTTTGCAACGCGCTGCGGGGTGTCAGCTCCAGATCGTGACGTATACCGGCGGCCGGAACCGCGAGGGCGGGACCCCGCCGGTCGGCGAGCGCATCAGGTACATGGCTTCCGGGGTGCTCAGGTAGCGGCGGAAGGAGCTGGCTGCGGCGCTCTGGTGCTGCCGGTCGAGCAAAGTGACGTGCCAGCACGCTTCCATCCGGCAGCCGGGCAGGTCGACGCGGGAAAGCTCGCCCCGGCGCAGCCGCTGGGCGACCAGGTGCTCGACCGCGGGCGCAACGCCCGTACCGTCGGCCGCGGCCGCCCAGGCGGCGGTCTGGTTGGGGAAGACCCTGATCTGGTCCTCGGGAATGCCCAGCCCGGTAAGCATCTGGCCGGTTTCGCCGTCCGGGTCGGTACCGGAAGGGTCGACGTACCAGAGCCACTGCCGAGGGTTGCCACGCAGCCGGGGCTGGCCCGCGGTCACTACCACGAGCTGGTACTTGAAGATAGGTTCGGTCACCAGGGCCAGGGCCGGATCATCCAGCGGGGCAGACGAGATCGCGACGTCCGCGAGACGGTTGGCGACCAGGACGTTCATCTCCTTGGTGACCGCGACGCCAGCCGATACCTCGACCGGGCTGGCGAAGCGCTTCGTGAACGCCTCCGTGAGCGGGCTGATGACGAACTCGGCGATGGCGGACGTGGACACCACTCGCAGCTGTTCGGGGGCGCCCTGCGCGGCGCGGACGGCAGCGTGCGCCTCGGCGCCGAGCACCACGATCTGCGAGGCGGTGGCGAGCAGCCTGGATCCTCCCGGGGTCAGCGTCATGCCGACCGGCCCGCGGGTGACCAGCTGATCGCCCAGGTGCAGCCGCAGGGCCGACAGGGCCTGGGAAACGGCCGATTCGCTGACGCCGAGTGCGTTGGCGGCGGCGGTCACCGAGCCAAGCCGGGCCACAAGGACGAAGGCGTTCAGCTGGGTAAGCGTCATTGCACTGACAAGTATCGCGCACAAATCGTCATGCGATGATCACCTTAGCCATGCGTCCGAGTCACGTGATGATCACCTTGGCCTCGCTCACGGGTCCGCGACGACGCGTGTCCAGCTTTCGGCGGCCCTGCCGGACCCCGCTCGCGCTCACCAGACCCGGGACCGTTCTGGCCCGAATGCTTTCCCGGCTGCCCCGGCCGGCCACGGACGCTGGCTGCTGACGGGTGCCTATCACAGCGTCGCGCGGATGGCTGCGGTCGCCACGTCGCGCAGCCGGGCGCGCAGCGCCGCGCCGTCGGCGCGGTCGGTCCGCGCCTCGACGATCCTCAGTCCTGTGCCTGGCAGTGCCTTGCCCAGGTCTTCCGGCTGGTCAAGCCGCTGGTAGGGCAGACCGAATGCGGCGGCCAGGTGGTGCAGATCCGCGGCGTGGGGGGTACCGAAAAGTCGCTCGAACGAGTCGGCGAAGGCGGCCTGCTCCAAGGTGGAGAAGATGCCTCCGCCGTCGTTATTGACCACGATCAAGCACAAGTCGGGCCG
>JASHVM010000425.1:0-3100 GCA_030044595.1 Streptosporangiaceae bacterium | reverse complement strand
TCCAGCAGGGACACGTCGAAGGTGCCGCCGCCCAGGTCGAAGACGAGGATGGTGGCCTCGTCCTCCTTCTCCAGGTGGTAGGCCAGCGCGGCGGCGGTGGGCTCGTTGATGATACGGAGCACGTTCAGGCCCGCGATCTGGCCGGCCTCCTTGGTGGCCTGGCGCTGCGCGTCGTTGAAGTACGCCGGCACCGTGATCACCGCGTCGGTGATCTTCTCGCCGAGGTAGGCCTCCGCGTCCCTCTTCAGCTTCTGCAGGACGAACGCGCTGATCTGCTGGGGGGTGAACTTCTTGCCGTCGATGTTGATGGACCAGTCGGTACCCATCTGCCGCTTGACCGAACGGACCGTCCGGTCCACGTTGGTCACGGCCTGCCGCTTGGCGACCTCGCCGACCAGTACCTCTGCGTTCTTGGCGAAGGCCACGACCGAAGGAGTCGTTCGTGAGCCCTCGGCATTAGCGATGACCGTGGGCTCTCCGCCCTCCAGGATGGCGACGACTGAGTTGGTCGTCCCCAGGTCAATCCCTACCGCACGTGCCATGAGCAGTCCTTGTGTTGTGTTGAAGTTGAGTAGTTCGGGCTCAAGCTTGCCAGCGGGGACTGCCGCCGTCAAATGACTTGAGTCACTTAGACTCAACTTATCCCGGCCGCCGGCCATTCCCGCCGCCCGACGGAACTTTGCCCGCCGGGGCGATCATCTGCGGCAGGCGCGCACGGCTACGCTTGATCTCCTGCTGTAGAGGAGGTTCGCGTGGTCTTGCGCATGACGGTGGGCCTGGTGCTGACCGTGGCCGCGTTGGCGATCGCCGGGCGCCGTGGCTGGTGGCTGAAGCGGCTGGCGTTCAGCGGGCAGCCCGCACCGGAGCGGGTCGCGACGGTGCGCGCGCACCCCGGCACGGATCTGCGGACGGAGACGAGCGAGGTGCTGGGGCAGCGCAGGCTGCTGAAGTGGACCGTGCCCGGGACGGCCCATTTCCTGACGTTCTGGGGTTTCACGATCTTGCTGCTGACGGTCATCGAGTCCTACGGGCTCTTGTTCGACCGGACGTTCTCCCTGCCCTGGATCGGGCACTGGGCGTTCGTCGGGTTCCTGGAGGACCTGGTGGCGGTGGGGGTGCTGGCCGGGATCATCACCTTCGCGGTGATCCGGCTGCGGAACGACCCCCGCCGGGAAGGCCGCGCCTCGCGGTTCTACGGCTCGCACACCGGCGCGGCGTGGCTGGTGCTGGGGATGATCTTCCTGGTCGTCGCCACGCTGCTGCTGTACCGGGGCGCGCAGATCAACACCGGGGTGTTCGCCTACCCGCACGGCGCGTTCGCCTCTGAGCTGGTGGGGCACTGGCTGGCGCCGCTCGGGTACGGGGCCAACGCCGTGCTGGAGGCGGTCTTCATCCTGGCCCAGGTCGGCGTCGTGATGGTGTTCCTGGTCATCATCGCCTACTCCAAGCACATGCACATCTTCCTGGCCCCGGTGAACGTACTGTTCGGCCGCAAGCCGAACGCGCTGCGCGGGCTGCAGCCGATGCGGTCCGGGGGCAAGGTGCTGGACTTTGAGGAGGCGGACCCGGACACGGACGTGTTCGGCCTGGGCAAGATCGAGGACTTTACCTGGAAGGGCATGCTGGACATGGGCACCTGCACCGAGTGCGGGCGGTGCCAGTCGCAGTGCCCGGCCTGGGCGACCGGCAAGCCGCTGTCGCCCAAACAGGTCATCTTGGACCTGCGCGACCACGCGTTCGCGAAGGCGCCGTATCTGCTGGCGGGCTCGGACGAGGCCCGGGCGAAGCTGCCCGAGGCCGAGCGGGCCGAGGCGGAGCGCCCGCTGGTGGGCAAGGACGGCGGGGTGATCGACCCGGACGTGATCTGGTCGTGCACCAACTGCGGGGCGTGCGTGGAGGAATGCCCGGTGGACATCGAGCATATCGACCACATCGACGGGATGCGGCGGTACCAGGTGCTGATCGAGTCCGCGTTCCCGGTGGAGGCGGCGGGGATGCTGCGCAACCTGGAGAACAAGGGCGACCCGTGGGGCATGGGCGAGTCCCGGCGGGCCGACTGGATCGGCGAGCTCGACTTCGAGGTCCCCGTCGTCGAGGGGAGGATCCCCGATGATGTGGAGTACCTGTTCTGGGTCGGCTGTGCGGGCGCGCTGGAGGATCGGGCCAAGAAGACCACCAAGGCGATCGCGACGCTGCTGCACGTCGCGGGCGTGAAGTTCGCGGTGCTCGGCCCGGCCGAGACCTGCACCGGCGACCCGGCGCGGCGGATGGGCAATGAGTTCGTGTACTCGATGCTGGCCCAGCAGAATATCGAGACGCTGAACGAGGCGGGCGTGCGCACGATCGTGGCCAGCTGCCCGCACTGCTTCAACACCCTCGGGCGGGAGTACCCGCAGCTCGGCGGGACGTACGAGGTGATACACCACACCCAGCTCCTGGCCCGGCTGGTGGCCGAGGGACGGCTGAAGCCGGTCGGGCGCGTGGACGAGAAGCTGACCTACCACGACCCGTGCTTCCTCGGCCGGCACAACAAGGTGTTCACCCCGCCCCGCGAGATCCTCGAGGCGGTGCCCGGCATCGAGGCCACCGAGATGCACCGGTGCAAGAACCGCGGCTTCTGCTGCGGCGCCGGCGGGGCGCGGATGTGGATGGAGGAGCGGATCGGCACGCGGATCAACGTCGACCGCATCGAGGAAGCCCTCGCCCTGAACCCGGACACCATCTCCACGTCCTGCCCGTACTGCCTGGTCATGCTCGGCGACGCGGTCAGCGCCAAGAAGGCCTCGGGAGAGGCCAGGGAAACGCTCGAGGTCGTGGACGTCGCCCAGCTGCTGGCCAGGTCGGTAAGCCCGGCCGTGGCCGCCGCGAGCGCGGACGGCCAGGACAGCGGCTCCGGTTCCGGCTCCGGGGACCGCCCGGGTGCCGCGGGCGGCTGACCGGCTTCGCCTGGCTCAGACCTTGGCGCGGTAGAAGTTCAGGTACGAGCGGGACGGGGTGGGGCCGCGCTGGTCCTGGTACCTAGAGCCGTAAACCGGCGAGCCGTACGGGTACTCCGCCGGGGAACTCGTGCGGAACAGGCACAGCTGGCCGATCTTCATCC
>JASHVM010000044.1:0-7336 GCA_030044595.1 Streptosporangiaceae bacterium | reverse complement strand
CCGCTGACCAGGTAGTTGTAGACCAGGTCGTTCGGCCGCAGCATGGCGAACAGGGCGCGCAGCGCGGTGCCCGGGATGACCTGTTCCGCGGCGGCGGCCTGCTCGAGCATCGCGCGCGCCTGGCTGGTGTCGAGCATGCCGACGACGTTCGCCTTGTCGCCGACCACCATGGTGACGACGAACGTCGCCGATCCGGGCGACTCGTCCCCGATCGCGGCGAGGTGGGCGAGGAGGTACGAGAGCGTGATGCCGCCGGCGCACAGCCCGAGGAAGTTCACTTTCTCGCTGCGCGTGATCTTCCTGGCCACCTCGCTGGCTCGTTCCGTCGCGGCCAGGTAGTCATCCAGTCCCCACTTCCCGTCACCGCGCAGCGAGCTCGGGTTCCGCCAGACGATCATGAACACGCTGATGCCCTGGCTGACCGCGAACTCGACCAGCGACCGCCCCGGCGAGAGGTCCATCACGTAGTGGCGGTTGATCTGCGGCGGGATCATCAGCAGGGGTACGCCGCGGACCCTGGGCGTGGTCGGCGTGTACTGCAGCAACTCGAACATCTCCTCGCGGTACACCACCGCGCCCGGGGTGCAGGCCAGGTCCTTGCCCACCACGAATTGCTCGCGGTCGACCATGGCGGGCATCCCGCCGCGCGCCATGTCCCTCAGCATGTTCTGGGCGCCGTGCACCAGCGACAGGCCGCCGGTCTCGGCGGCTTTCCGCAGCGCGGCAGGATTGGTGGCCAGGATGTTGGTCGGCGCCGCCGCGGCCTTCAGCACGTCGGCCGCGAAGCGCGCGCGCGCCTTGTTCTGCCACGAGCTGTTCACCGAGTCGTACAGCCGGTCTACCCACATCTCGAACAGCCGGTACGACTGGCCCAGCGTGCGGAAGTAAGGGATCGTCCGCCACGCCTCGTCGGCGAAGCGCGCGTCCCGCTGGCCGAAGGCGATATCCGACCGGCCCAGCGCGATCTTCGCCAGCTCGCCGGCCAGCCACGGCATCTCCCGCGCGACGCTGACCGGATCAAACAGATCGGCCACCGCGCCGGCCATGTCCAGGGGCAGCGCGCCGGCCGCGGCCTCGGCCGCTTCGACCGCGATGCCGGCCGCCTCGACCGCGATGCTACGGGTGTCCTCGACCGCGTTGCTACGGGTGTCCGCGGGTACTTCGTGCTTGTCCATGACCTCTCCCGGGTTCGGGTGCGGGCAGCCTGAAAATGCCGGATCTGCCGTTCGTGACCTCACCGTTACATTCGGCCCCGGAGCCGTCCAGGCCCGGATGTCCGGATGAGAGGGGACCTAAGCCCGCAGCGCGGGGGACGCATGGCCGGTTCCCGCGGGACCACAGCACAGTAGCGTTCCGCACTGACGTGGCTACGGCCGAAGAGGCTGTCCCGCGGTGTCCGCCGCGGACGCCGGACCCCGTTTCACCATTGCGGCAAGTCATCGGGTTGGGACAGCAGGACAGATAGGAGCGACGCGATGACGACCGTGACCGAACAGCAACCGCCCAGCACGAAAGGGCCACTGGCGGACCGGGTGGCCCTGGTCACCGGCGGCACCCGCGGCATAGGAGGCGCCATCAGCCATCGCCTCGCCGCCGACGGCGCGCACGTCGCGGCCGGGTACTGGCGGCACCACGAGCCGGCCGAGAAGTTCGTGGCCAGCATGAACGAGGAGTATCCGGGCCGGATCACCGTCCACCACGGAAACATCGGCGACGCCGACGACTGCCGGCGCGTGGTGCGCGAGGTCATCGAGCAGCACGGCCGGCTGGACATCCTGGTCAACAACGCCGGGATCACCATCGACAAGACCGTGGCCAAGATGGGAGACGAGGACTGGTCCCGGGTGATCTCGATCAACCTGTCCGGCGCGTTCTTCGTGGCCCAGGCCGCGCTGGAGCACATGCTGGCCCGCGGCACCGGCCGGATCATCAACATCTCCTCCGCCATCGGCGAGATCGGCAGCATCGGGCAGGCGAACTACGCGGCGTCCAAGTCGGGGCTGTTCGGCCTGACCAAGACGCTGGCCCGGGAGGCGGTCTTCATGCTGAACCGGTCAGGGAACCCGGTCGGCGACGGCCCGGGCCTGACCGTCAACGCCGTGACGCCCGGCTACATCGCCACCGACATGCTGGCCACCATCCCGGACAAGGTGATGGAGAGATTCCGCGGCCAGATACCCGTAGGCCGCATCGGCAGGCCCGAGGAGATCGCCCGCGTGGTCGCGTTCCTCGCGCAAGACGAGTCGTCGTACATCACCGGACAGATTTGGGCCGTCAACGGCGGCCTCGACATGTGAGATGAGGAGCAACCATGGAAGACGTATTCGTCTTGTCCGCCGTCAGGACCCCGATCGGCAAGTACGGCGGCGGCCTGGCCGCGGTGCCGCCCTGTGACCTGGCCGCGAAGGTCGTCCGCGAAGCCGTCGGCCGGGCGGGCGTGGACCCGGCCGAGGTTGGCCAGGCCGTGTTCGGCAACGTGATCCACACCGAGTTCCGGGACATGTACCTGTCCCGGGTGGCGGCCATCAACGGCGGCCTGGACATCGGCACGCCCGCCCTGACCGTGAACCGGCTGTGCGGCAGCGGAATGCAGGCCATCGTCTCCGCCTCGCAGTCGATCATGCTGGGCGACTGCGACGTCGCGGTGGCCGGTGGCGCCGAGTCGATGAGCCGGGCTCCGTACTGGCTGCCCGGCATGCGCTGGGGCCAGCGGATGAACGACGGCGTCGCGCTCGACCCGATGGTGGGCGCGCTGTCCGACCCGTTCGACGCGTGCCACATGGGCGTCACGGCGGAGAATGTCGCCACCGACTTCCGCGTGTCCCGGGAAGACCAGGACGCCCTGGCCGCGGAGAGCCACCGCCGGGCCGCGGCCGCGTCCGCGGCAGGCTATTTCACCGAGCAGATCCTCCCGGTCGAGATCGCGGGGCGGAAGGGCACCACCGTCGTCGACACCGACGAGCACTTCCGGGCCGAGGTGAGCCTCGACGACATGGCGAAGCTGAAGCCCGCGTTCGCGAAAGACGGCACGGTCACCGCGGGTAACGCGTCGGGCATCAACGATGCCGCCGCGGCGGTGATCCTCGCGTCGGAATCGTTCGTCACCCGTCACGGCCTCAGCCCGCTCGGCAGGCTGGTCGGCTACGGTCTCGGCGGAGTCGAGCCGCGGATCATGGGCATGGGCCCGGTTCCCGCGACGCGCGCGGTTCTCGACCGCACCGGTCTGAAGGTCGATGAGATCGACGTGTTCGAGGTCAACGAGGCCTTCGCGGCTCAGGCGCTGGCTGTGGTCAGGGAACTGGGCCTGCCGCCCGACCGGACCAACCCGAACGGCAGCGGGATCTCGCTCGGCCACCCGGTCGGCGCCTCCGGTGCCATCCTGGTCGTCAAGTCGCTGTACGAACTCAACCGCACCGGCGGCCGGTACGCCCTCAACACGATGTGCATCGGCGGCGGTCAGGGTATCGCCACGATCTTCGAGCGCGCCTGAGCCCGCGCTGGCCCCGCGCTGCCTATGCCAAGCAGCACGCTTGACATCTCAATCCAGCGCTTGATATAGTTAGCACATACCCAGTCGAGAAGGAGAACACAGACATGGTTAGCACCCCGCAGGAGATGCAGGAAGAGATCCTGAACACCATCCGCAAGAGCCAGGAGGCCATCGTCGAGGCGATCAAGACCTGGACCGAGACCATCCAGTCCGTCACCCCGAAGATGCCCGCGGTGAACGTGCCGTTCGCCGACAAGCTGCCCAAGGCCGAGGAAGTCGTCGCGAACGCTTACGACTTCGCCGAGAAGGTGCTCGCCAACCAGCGCAAGTTCGCCGAGGAAGTGCTCGAGGCGACCGCGCTGAACTCCGGCGAGAACGGCAAGGCCAAGTCGACCGCCGCCAAGTAAGGCGCGTCGCAGCGCAAACCCGTCTGACCCCGTACGCGGCAGCCCCGGGACACCGGGACTGCCGCGTACTATATTTTGCGAAATAGGAGGTAGCCGTGGACGACCCGTGGCAGTCGCAGCGCGAGGCGCTCGGCGCCTTCATCCGTGCCCAGCGGCAGATGGCCAACCTGTCGCTCCGCCAGCTCGCCGATCTGACCCACTTGTCGAATCCCTACCTCAGCCAGATCGAGCGGGGCCTGCACCAGCCGTCGGTGCGGGTGCTCAAGGCCATCTCCGACGCGCTCAACCTGTCCGCGGAAACCCTGATGGCCCAGGCCGGCCTGATCGACGCGGTAGCGGCCGATCCCTCGAACTCCCACGAGGCGGCCCCGAAGCCGGAGCAGACCGAGGACGCCATCCGCGCCGACGGCCGCCTCAGCGAAGAGCAGAAGGCGGCCCTGATCGCCGTTTACCGCAGCATGCTCGCCTAGCCGGCGGTTCCGGCCTCCGTCACTGCCTGCCCGCGGCGGCCTTGGTGACGTGGCGGAGCAGCAGCGCCGTGGTGACCGGACCGACGCCGCCCGGCACCGGGCTGAGCGCGCCCGCGATGTCCGCCACCTTCGGGTCGACGTCGCCGGCCAGCCCGCCGTCCGGCGTCGCGTTGGTGCCGACGTCGATGACGGTAGCCCCGGGGGCCACGTGCCCGGGGCCGATCAGCCCGGCGCGGCCCGTGGCCACCACCAGGACGTCGGCCTGGGTGGTGACGGCGGCCAGATCGCGGGTGTGGGAGTGGCAGACGGTGACGGTGGCGTTGCGGTCGAGCAGCAGGTGCGCCACCGGCTTGCCGACCACCGCGGAGCGGCCGACCACGACCGCGCGCCGCCCGTCCAGGCCGATCTGGTGATACTCCAGGAGCCTGAGCACGGCCTCGGCGGTAGCCGGCGCGAAGGCCGGCAGGCCGGTCATCAGCCGCCCGAGCGAGTCCGGGTTCGCGCCGTCCACGTCCTTGGCCGGGTCGATGGCAGCGGCGAGCTCGGGCAGCCGCGCCCCGCCCGGCAGCGGGGTCGCCAGGATGATCGCGTGCACGGTCGGGTCACCGCTCAGCGCGGTCAGCTGCGTCTCGATGGCGGCCGCGGCGGCGTCCGGGCCGAGGTCCTCCACCTCGCAGGCGATCCCGGCCTTGGCGGCCGCCGTCGCGATCGACCGGACGTACCAGGCCGTGGCCTCGTCGTCCGTGGCCGTGACCACGGTCAGCCGCGGCGGGCGCCCCGCGGCCATCAGTTCGGCCGTCCGGTCCGCGGTCCCCGCCCGGATCTCCGCCGCCAGCTCCCGCCCGGACAGAATGGTCATCGCCCTGCCACCACCCAGACGTCCGCCGCGGGTTCGAGCCCGGGCAGAGCGGTCATTCGTTGATCTCCTCGCGGACCGCCGCCACGATCCGGTCAGCGCGTTCGGTGACCTGGTCGGCGAGCACAGCCGCGGCCGCGAATTCTTGCTGGACCGAGAGGTCCTTGATCCCGCGCAGGTTGACCTCGATGAAGGCTCGCGCCGTGACCGCCGCCGCCCGGGCGGCCTCGGCGGCGGCCGCCACGTCGGTGATCATGTTGGGGTTGCCCGCCGACAGCAGTTCTTCGGCCATGCCGGTCAGCGTGAGCGCCACGCGGATCACCCCCGCGGGCGGACGCGCCGCCCCGGCCAGCGCCTTGGCGATCGCCGCTGACCGGGCCTCTCGCTCCGCGGCGCTTTCCCGCGGCCGCCGGTAGGCGTCGCCCACCGCCCGGAACGCGTCGGCGTCCGCCTCGGCCAGCACCAGGGCCTCACCCCTGAGCTCGTCGGCGTCGGCGATGATGCGGCCCATCAGCGCGGCGTCGTACCGAGAGCCGTCGCTGTACCTGGCTACCATGGCCAGCAGCGCCGCCGACTGCGCGGCGTGCAGGGCCGCGGTCGCGCCGCCGCCCGGGGCGGGCACCCGAGCGGCCAGCTGGTCGAGAAATGCCCCGATGGTCTGGTCGCGCATACTGTGAGGTTATCCAGGAGAATCGCCTAAAGTAGTGTTATGCGCGGGTATACGCAGGATAAAGACGCCTATCTCAAGCGGTTGCGCCGGATCGAAGGTCAGGTGCGCGGGCTGCAGCGCATGGTCGAGTCCGACACCTACTGCATCGACATCTTGACCCAGGTCTCCGCGGTGACCCGGGCTCTGCAGGCCGTCGCCCTGGGGCTGGTCGAGGATCACCTCGGCCACTGCGTCGCCCAGGCCATCGAGGAAGGCGGCCCGGAAGCCGCCGACAAGGTCAAGGAAGCCTCCGAGGCGATCGCCCGCCTGGTCCGGTCCTAGCTGCCGCAGCCCATCACCAGCCCAGCGGCGATTCGGGCTTAGCCGGTGGAAAAGGGGGCCTATAGGGCACCGGATCCACCGCGGAGCCCGGATCAACCGCGTTCCGATCGCATTACAACGCGCTCACGCACCACAGAACGCATGGACCCCAGCGCACGGCGCTCCGGAGCAGCCTTTAGCGCGGCGGCAGCGGATCTGCGGGCGGCCCCAGGAAGCTCGCGCGTGCCTCGCTGAGCCAGTCGTCGACCGAGTGGGGATCGGCCCCGGTCACGTCGCGCACCGCGGTGGTGGCCGTGTTCGCGCCGCCCTGCCGGATCCAGTCGAACAGCTCGAGGTTCCCGTCCACCTTCCACCGGCTCAGCCCGCTGGCCAGCATGAGCTCTCGCGCCCGCTCGGCCGGCTGGTCCTCGTAGCTCACGTCCCGGGCGAACACGGCCGAGATCCGCGCCGCGACGTCCTTGTACCGCAGCGCTTCCGGCCCGGTTACCACGTACGTCGCGCCCTCGTGGCCGGGACCGGTGAGCGCCCGCGCCGCCACCGCGGCGACGTCGCTGGCCGCCACGAACCCGACCCGGCCGTGACCCGCGGGCGCCGGGAACGTGCCATCCTCGCGAATGGCGTCGGCAGCGAACAGGAAATTCTCCATGTAGACGGCGGGTGCCAGGTAGGTGACCGGAAGGCCGACGGCGTCCAGGTGCAGGGCGATGTCCCGGTGGCTGCGCATGAACCGGACCTCGCAGTCGGGATCTTGGAAGCCGTCCGCCGCGATCTTGACCACGTACGGACGGTGGCCGGCGGCCACGAGCGCGTCGATGAACACCGTCTCGAGCGCGGCCTGCTCCTCGTGCGCGGGGCTCAGCAGGAATACCCGGTCGAAGCGCTGCAGGATCTCTGCTGGCGGCGGATCGTCGAAGGTCGCCACCACGTGCTGCGGCGTGCCCGGCAGGTCGGCGGCCTTCGCTTCCACCCGCACCATCGCGGTGACGTCCGCGCGCGCGTCGGCCAGTTTCTCCATCAGGTGGTAGCCGACTCGCCCGGTCGCCCCGGTCACCAGTATCACGCCGCCGCTCCCCTTCGCTCGGGTCCTACCTGCTCGCCTGACCTCAACGTTAGTTGAAGTTC
>JASHVM010000424.1:0-8551 GCA_030044595.1 Streptosporangiaceae bacterium | reverse complement strand
TAGAGCGCTGGAAGCTCATGTCCGTCACCTTGGAGAGCGGCATCATGTTCACCTTGCGGATGACGACGCCCTGAACCAGGACCAGCCGCTGAGACGTAACGACGAAGAAGTGGACGGCCCAGTCCCAGACCTTTACCCCGAACCACAGCAGGAGGACCCCCCACAAGCCCCAGATCACGAGGATCGCCGTGCCGTTGCCGCGAGCGACCGAACTGCTCAGCCAGCCTGCCAGGCCGAGCCCGAGCAGCACGAGGAAAATGGGCCCGATCAGGACAGCCGGGTGCTCATGAACCGAGATGACCTGGCGTTCGTGGGGCAGGAGGTACTTGTTGACCGAGGCCGACACTCGATCAGTGTTCGGAGCCAGCCTCATCCATTTTACCTGGCTCTACAGCGAAGCGAAGAAGCTGGAAATCCCATGCGCCGCCGTGGTCAGGAAGCTTCCGATGTTATGCACGACATGAGCAGCCCCCGTGGGGTCCTCTATCACCCACCAGATGACGAAGGCGACAGCGAGCCACCCAAGGACTGTTCTGAGGTTCACGTCGCCTCCCACGGGCGCCGGGACTTGTCCTATCGGTCAAAGAACCAATGTTAGCTCGTACCGATCCGCCGGCCAATGCTATCTGCCGGCCAATGCTAACGGGGTGAAGCTGCCGCGTCGGCATCAGTATGCCCCGTGTCGGCCTCAGTATGCCCGATCTTCGGCGGCCGCGCGGTCCGGGCCGGGTCTGCCACGTCGGCGCGGGCTCGGCGGATCTTTAGCCGTGCAGCTTGATCGGCGATTTTACGGGCGCGACCGGCGGCGATCTGACAACATTCCCCCGTGCGTAGCATGCTGGTGCGGTGGCGATGTCAGACGTAAGCGACGCGGACTTCGCAGTCATCGTGTACCGGGAAGAAGACCGGTGGGAAGCCGACGCGCTGCCCGCCGCGGTCACCGCTGACCTCGATGGCCTCGTGCAGGCGCTGCGCCAGCAGCCGAGCATCGCTGGCACCATCGGTTTCGCGGGAGTCGGCGATGACTTCTGGGTGGCGGTCCGGGTCCTCGGCGAGGACGTGTCACTGTTCCTGTCGGACCTCACCGCCGCCGCCGACTATCCGCTGGCCCGCCAGGTGCTCAAGGCCCTGGACATCCAGGTGCCCTCAGACGATGAACTCGACCAGGTGCTCCCGGCCGGCGACCTGTCGATCTTCGCGGACCTCGGCCTCGAAGAGATGGAGCTCGGCGCGGTCGCGGCGGACCTCGACCTCTACCCCGAGGACGCCGTGGCCGCCATCGCCGAGCGGCTGAGGTTCGGGGAAGCGGTGGAGCACGCCCTGGATCGTGCTCTCGGTCCGTGACCGGGTACGCCGCGGCTTTCGAGCCCGCGATGCGGCTGGCGCTGGCCGAGGCGGTGAAATCCGGGCAAGCGTCGGCCGGAGCCGGGCAGGAGCCGATGAGGCATTACGGCCCGGTTGACGTACCGGTAGGTGCTGTCATCCTGGACGAGGCAGGCGCGGTCCTCAGCCGGGCGCGCAATCGCCGGGAAGCAGACCGTGATCCCACCGCGCACGCGGAGATCCTGGCGATCAGGCAGGCCGCCAGGATCCTCGGCCGGTGGCGCCTGACCGGCCTGACCTTGGTCGTGACCTTGGAACCGTGCACCATGTGCGCGGGCGCGGTGACGGCGGCCCGGCTCGGTCGGCTCGTCTACGGCGCCGAAGACCCGAAGGCAGGGGCGGTGGGTTCGCTCTGGGACGTGGTCAGGGACGCGCGTCTGAACCACCGCCCGGAGGTCATTGGCGGCGTCCTCGCCGACGAATGCGGCGCGGTGCTACGGGAGTTCTTCGCCGCCCGCCGGCAGCGTGACGGGTAACATCCGCCGCCGTCCGCGGCGGTTCAGGTAAGCTCGCCAGCGGTGGAGTCGCCTAGTGGCCGAGGGCGCACGCCTCGAAAGCGTGTGAGGGGGCAACCCCTCCGTGGGTTCAAATCCCACCTCCACCGCCGGACGGGGGCCGCGTGCACGTTCGACGCGCTCACCGGGGGAACTTAACGTCACGCGCCGCCGTTCGCACAAGTGACGACACGGCAGTGCGGTGACAGGGCCTTCCCCGGTTAGGCGGACCGCCTGCCAGGCGAGACCGCGGCGAGGAGACCCCAGTGTTCGAGCCCCAGGGAACCGGGTTCTTCCTGCTGCTGATGGTGATCTTCGCGGGACTGCTCGTCTGGGTGGCCGTGGCCAAGCAGGTCGTGTTCCGCGTGCTTGCCGCCTGCCTGGCTTTCCTTCCCGCGATGGTCTTCGGTATTGCCGCGGTGAATAAGTTCTACGACTACTACCAGACCTGGGGCGGGATGATCAACGATCTCACCAGCCAGGGCGCGAACAGCATCCCCAAGTACTCGGTCGCCGGCGCCGGCTCGAACAAGCAATTTGACAAGGACATCGGCCGTGTCACCAGTACCGGCGAAGACGCTGAGGTCGGCTACCTATTCCAGACGACGGTTACCGGCGCGCTGAGCCATATCACTCGTGACGTGTACGTCTACCTGCCGCCGCAGTATTTCCAGAAGCGTTACGCGCACTACAGGTTCCCGGTCATCGAACTGCTGCACGGCTCTCCCGGTAACCCGCAGGCGTGGATAGACGTGATGGGCGTGATCCCCACGTTCCTCAACCTGCTCGAGACCCACCCCGCGGACGCCGCGGTGCTGGTGATGCCCGATACCGACGGCGGCGAGCAGTACGCGCTGCAATGCCTCAACAACCCGGGCGGCATCCAGGACATGACCTTCGTCGCGAGGGACGTGCCGGACTACATAGCGCGATTGGTCCGGGTGCAGCCGCCGGGCCGCGCCTGGGGCCTGGCCGGCTATTCCGAGGGCGGCTTCTGCACCGCCAACATCGCGCTGCAGCTGCCCTGGAGATACGGGGCCGCGGGCGTCATGTCCGGGTATTTCGCTCCCACCCCGAGCCAGGTGCCGACGGGCAACAAGCCCGGCGGGAAGCCGTACGTGGTCAACGTGTTCCGCGGCCACCCGGCGCTGCAGCTCATCAACACGCCGGACGAGTACGTCACCGAAGTGCCGGTTGACGAGCAGCTTCCCACATTCTGGCTCGCCGCCGGGGCAAAGGACCGGTCGGACGTCAGCGCGGCGGTGAGTTTCCGGCAGCTGCTGCAGACCCGGTTGGCGAACGTCCCGTTCGTGATCATCCCGGGCGAAGGCCACCAGGCCGGCGTCTGGCGAGCGGCCCTGGGCCCGATGCTCACCTGGATGACCCCGCAACTGGCTTGGGAAGCTTGGGAAGCCGGCACGGTGGAGGCGGCCAAAGCCGCAGCCGCCAAGGCCGCAGCCGCCAAGGCCGCGGCCTATCGCAAGGCGCACCCGCCTGAGCCGCGCCCCGCGCGGACGCTGGCTCCGCCGAATAAGTAGAAGAAGTAGCAGCCCTGCCTTCGCGCATCCCGCGGCGGCTCCGGGCGGCTCGCCATCGCTCTGCCTCCCGGCTCAGGCCGCATGGTCTGCTGCTAGCTGAATATGGAGCGCCTTGAGCGCGGCCACGTAGATCTCGGAGAAGGTGGGGAAAGGCTGGATGACATCGCGCAGCACCGGCAGCGGTACCTGGGCGCGGATGGCCAGCGTGGCCTGCTGCATCCATTCCCCGGCCTCGGGGCCGAGCGCGTACGCGCCGGTCAGATGCGAACCGTCGCTGAGCAGCGTCAAGAAGCCGTTGGAGGTGGCGTAATCATGGGTGTAGGTGGCCGTCTTGGCCACTTGCGACACCGGGACGGTCGCGCTGAACGGGGCCTCGGTGGCGCCGACGGCGGCGGCTTGCGGATCGGTGTAGACGACATCCGGTATGGCCTCGTAGTGAGCCTCGCGCGGCTGGCCGAGAATGTTCGTCGCGACGACCTCGCCTTGGTACTTTCCCACGTGGGTCAGCAGGCGCACGCCGTTGACGTCGCCGATGGCCCACAGCCGGTCCGCGGCGCGCAGGCGGGCGTCGACCGGGATGCCGTGTGGCCCGGCGGTGACGCCGACCGTGTCCAGGCCGGCGGGCACCCGCGGGCGCCTGCCGGTGGCGGCGAGCAGATGGTCGCCGTGTAGCTCGCGGCCGTTCTCGAGAGTCAGCACGTAGTCCGGGCCGTCGCGCCGAGCGGCGGTCGCGCGCACGCCCAGTATCAGCTCGATGCCGTCGGCGCGCAGCACCTCACCCAGCGCGTCGCCCAGGGGCGCGGGCTCGCGGGCGAGCACGTGCTCGGCGGCCTCGACGAGGGCAACCTCCCCGCCCAGTCGGTGCACAGCCTGGGCCATCTCGGCGCCTACCGGCCCGCCGCCCAGGATCAGCAGGCGGCGCGGCACCGCCTTCATGCCGGTCACCTCGCGGTTGGTCCACACACCGTCCAGCTCGCGCAGGCCCGGGACCGGCGGCACAACCGGGTCCGAGCCGGTCGCCACCACCACGTGCCGGGCGGTGTGCCGGACGCCGTCGACTTCGACCGCGCCCGGCCCGGCCAGCTTCCCGGTTCCGCGCAGCAGGTCGATGCCCTTGCTCGCCAGCCACTGCGCTTGCCCGGCGTCGGAGTAGTCCGCGACCATGTAGTCCCGGTAGGCCAGCGCCGCCGCCACGTCGACCTCCGCGGTAGCCGCCGCCTCCCGCGCATCGTGCGCCGCCTCGCCGGGGCGCAGCAGCGTCTTGGACGGGATGCACGCCCAGTACGAGCACTCACCCCCGGCCAGCTCCCGCTCCACCACCGCCACCCGCAGGCCGCCATCAGCCAGCTCGCCCGCGCAATGCTCTCCCGGCGAGCCGGCGCCCACCACGATGACGTCATAGTCGTAGCTGGTCATGGGCGAAGAATAGCCCGGCCGGGATGAGGGTCCCGGCAGCGGCCCACCCTCATGACTGCCTTCGGGAGCCACCGCGGCGGCGGGCACGCCGCGCTCGCGGCGGATACTCACCGCGTGACGGATCAGTCAGCGCCGTATCGCCGCCGCCCAGTCGGTTTGGTCTCGCAGTTGCCGTTTGAGCAGCTTGCCGCCGGGGTTGCGCGGCAATGGCCCCGCGCTGACCGCGACGTACTGCGGGATCTTGAAGTCGGCGATGTGAGCGGCGAGGTAGTCGAACACCGCTGTGACGTCGAACGTGACGCCCGGCACCGGCATGATCACGGCTCCTACCTTCTCGCCCATCATCTCGTCCGGCACGCCGAGCACCGCCGCCTCGAAGACCCCCGGCGCCCCGGCGAGGGCATTCTCGACCTCGACGCAGTACACGTTCTCGCCGCCGCGGTTGATCATGTCCTTCATGCGGTCCACCAGGTAGACCAGGCCTTCGTCATCGATCCGGGCCAGGTCGCCGGTATGCAGCCAGCCCTCGCCGAAGGCCGCGGCGGTGGCTTCGGGCTTGTTCCAGTAGCCCGAAACGACGTTGGGCCCGCGGACCAGCAGCTCGCCGGTGCCGTCGGGCAGCTCGGCGTCGAGGCGGACGTCGCATACCGGCGCCGGGAAGCCCACCGAGTCGGCGTGGGCGACGAACTCGTGCGGCAGGAACGTCGCGACGCTCGAGGTCTCGGTCAGCCCGAAGCCGTTGCCCAGCCGCGCCCGCGGGAACGCCTTGGCGAGCCGGGCGACCAGTTCGGGAGCGATCGGCGCCCCTCCGTACGAGACCGAACGCACGGCGGAGATGTCGATGTCGGCGAAGGCCGGCTGGCTGATCGCCAGCCAGTAGATCGCCGGCACCGTGACCATCGTGTCGATCCGCTCTTCCTCGATGGCGTGCAAGAAGACGCCGACGTCGAAGGCCGGCATGATCACCGCCGTGCCACCGACGTACATCGCGACCAGCAGCTGGCTGTTGCAGCCGGTCACGTGGAACAGCGGCACCGAGATCAGGGTCCGCAGCTCGTCCGGCATGACGTAGAGCGCCCGGCGGCACGTCTCGGCGTTGGACAGGAAGTTCCCGTGGCTGGTCACTGCGCCCTTGGGGAAACCCGTGGTGCCGCTGGTGTAGAAAATCGCGGCCGGGTCGGCCAGGTCTTGGTCGTCGACGACGAGCGGGTCGCCGTCCGGCAGCGCGGCTCCGGACGCGAACACGTAGCGTGCCCCGGAGTCGGCGATGACATAGCCGGCTTCTTCGTCGGTGAACCGGGTGTTGACCGGCACGACGATAGCGCCGGACAGCGCGCCGCCGAAGAAGGCCAGCACCCAGTCGACGCCGTTGGCCAGCCGGATCGCCACCCGGTCGCCCCGCCGGACGCCGACGGCGCGCAGCCCGCCCGCCACCCGGGCCGCGCGATCCCACAGTTCGCGGTAGCTCAGCCGCGGGCCGCCGCCGGTTTCCGCGACGGCCTCCGCGGCGCCGCGCCGATCGACGCTCGCGCGCAGCATGTGCACCAGGTTGGCGGGCAGGACGTCGTAGCGCTTGATGCCGTCGTGTCGGCGGGTAACTCCGGTCAGGTCGAAGATCCCGCCGAGGTCGCTGTGGTCGACACCGGCCGGGCTGTTCATGCCCCACCGCCTTGCGCGGGCGTGAAGTACCGCACCGGGTTCTGCACCAGCATGGTGTCGAGCTGGGCCTGCGTCACCCCCGCCGCGAGCAGCGCGGGCAGCACGTCATCGCTGATGTGCTCGTAATGCCAGTTCGGCGTGGCGATCGGTCGGAGCTGATCGTGAGCCGCGCCGAAGTAGTCGATGAAGCAGTTGGCATCGTGGGCCAGCACCATGCTCGGCGCGTACCCGCGCGCGGCGAGCGCGGCGATGGTCTTGACGCGTTCGGCGCCGGGATTGAAGAGGTCGAGCCCGAAGCGGTCCATGCCGAGCAGCACGCCCTGATCCGCGAGCTCGCTGAGGTAGTCCAGGTCGTTGCTGTCGCCCGCGTGCCCGATTACGACCTTGCTCAGGTCGACGCCTTCCTCCTTGAATATCCGCACCGCGGTCCTGCCGCTCTGATGCGGTCCCGAGGTGTGCACCGTGATGGGCGCGCCCGTGTCGGCGTGCGCGCGGGCGATGGCGCGGGCGATCCGCTCGACGCCGGGAGTCAGCTGCGGGGTCTCCATGCAGCACTTGAGGAACGCGGCCTTGACGCCGGTGTCGGCGATGCCCTGAGTAATGTCGCCCACGAAGTCGGTGACCATCGGATCCGGGATGTCGAGCAGCAGACCGGGTCCCCGGTAGGCGTACTGCTGCGGCAGCTCCTCATAGACGTATAGGCCGGCGGCGACGATGATGTTGACCGGCGTCTGCGCCGCGATCCGCTGGATGCGCGGGATGTATCGGCCCAGGCCCCATACGGTCGGGTCGACGATGGTGTGGATTCCCTTGCCGTACAGGGCATTCAGCTTCTCGATAGCGTCGGCGACTCGGACCTCCTCGTCCCACCAGCTGCTGCCGTAGTTCTGCACGTGTTCGGTGGAGAGCACGAAGACGTGCTCATGCATCAGGGTCTGGCCGAGTTGGCCGAGGTCGACTGGGCCGCGCACGGTCTCGACGCTTGCCATTGGATCCTCTTTTCGACGGCGCCGACGGGATCAGGATCAGACATTTCCCGGCAGCGTCTCAAGGGTCCCAGGCCGTGTCAACGGCGTGAACACGGCGGGGGGCACCCCGCGCTTGCGGCGCCCGGGCCGTAACGTTCCCGGAACGACCGTTGCGCTATGCCGGAGCCTTCCGCGTTCGACGGGGCATCGGCGTTTCTCGCGCCGGCGTCCGCAACCGGGACAAGGCGCTGGCGGACATCGCAGTGCGTCCGCCACCCACAGACCCAGGCGCGCCGAGCAGATCACTCGCGAAATCCCCGAGGGCCCCGACTAAACCCGGGCGCTGGAGAGCATCGCCAGGGCCTACGTCGGCCCCAATCCTGTCCGCGCTGAACAGGTCGCCCGCGAAATCCCACCGAAATGCAGCGCATTCGAGTGCTGGCGAAAATCGCACATGCTTCTTCTAGCGGAAATCGGGAGAGTGATCTCGACGCCTTCAGAGTCAAACTGTAAATCCTGCCTGCCTGTAAGCGCTTGTCAGGACGCTCGGCACAGCGCTCGGCCACGTAGTCTCGGATTCGTCCTCGGACGAAGTTGAGTACCTGGCTGCAATCCAGCCTCACGGAGGTCGATGAAGGTCGTTCAGGCAGGTCAGGACTCTGCACCAGGTCAGGCCAGGGTCGGGTATAGGTCGGCCTGGTTGCTGCACTAATGCCGCTGCACGGCGTCTGCCGGTTCGAACTGGCGATTCTTCGCTCGTGGGAGTCAGCCGGTTCGCTGCATTACGCTCGACATGGTTAAAGTGCTCCATCCCGGCCGAGGATCGCCGGGGCGGCCTTGCTGGCCTGCCCCTGGACCGGGGTGCTGCGGCTCCAGGCCTGCCCGTTCGCGGAGCTGGAGACCAGCAGGTCGCTAGTGGCGTTGTTGGCCACGAACGCCACCCACAGCTTGTTCTGGAACACCGCCAGCGCGGGGGCGGCCTTGCTGGCCTGCCCCTGCACCGGGGTGCTGCGGCTCCAGGCCTGCCCGTTCGCGGAGCTGGAGACCAGCAGGTCGCTAGTGGCGTTGTTGGCCACGAACGCCACCCACAGCT
>JASHVM010000423.1:0-4136 GCA_030044595.1 Streptosporangiaceae bacterium | reverse complement strand
GTCGCGCCGAGCACGGCCGCGACGACCACGCCCCGCAGGACTCCGGTGAACCGGCTGACGATCGTCCATACGGCCACGGAC
Organism: Streptosporangiaceae bacterium; assembly: GCA_030044595.1. GTDB lineage: Bacteria > Actinomycetota > Actinomycetes > Streptosporangiales > Streptosporangiaceae > Palsa-504. The sequence continues at coordinate 4,055 of JASHVM010000423.1, read as the reverse complement.
AGCGAGTCGCCCACCGCGCCTTCGGGCGAGGACAGGTCCAGGTCCTTTTCCCCGGTATCCTGCCGGTACATGACGGTCGTCATCTCGCGCCGCCTCGGGACCATGACCGGCACGTGATGCCGGTCATTGCTTCCCCACCGCCCAGAGCCATTTCGCCGGCACCCCGCTAGCCCGACCTGGAGCGCTGGCGGCGCACGATGTCACCCAGCGCGTCACATACAGCATCGACCTGGCTGTCGGACATGTGCGGAAACAGCGGCAGCGACAACACCTGGTGCGCCGCGCGCTCGGCGGCTGGCAGCGGGCCCTGCGCATACCGGCGCAGCGGCGGCTGCAGATGGCACGGCACGGGGTAATGCACGCCCGTCCGGATGCCGAAGCGCGCGAGCTCGGCCTGGATCAGCGCGCGGTCAGCCACACGGACCACGAACAGGTGGTAGACGTGACGTGCCTCGGGGTCCAGCCCCACGGTGCCGATGCCCAGATCGCGGAGCCGGGTCCGATACCGGGCGGCCAGCGCCATCCGCCGGCTCGTCCATTCCTCCAGGAAAGCCAGCTTCCCGGAGAGCACGATCGCCTGCAGCGCGTCCAGGCGGCTGTTCCAGCCGACGAACTCGTGCTCGTAGTGCGCGGAACCGTGAGCCCGGCCGTGGTTGGCCAGCGCGCGGACGCGGTCGGCGACTTCAGGCCGGGAGGTCACCACCGCGCCGGCGTCGCCGAAGGCGCCAAGATTCTTGGCCGGGTAGAAGCTGAAGCACGCCGCGGCACCGAACGAGCCGGCGCGCTGGCCTGCCCACCGCGCGCCGTGAGCCTGGGCGGCGTCCTCGATGACGGCGAGCCCTTCGTCGTCGGCCACGCTGAGCAGGCCGGCCATGTCCGGCACCTGCCCGTACAGGTGCACGACGATGACGGCGCGCGTCCGGTGCGTGATTGCCGCCTTGAGCGTGAGCGGCGTGAGCAGCAGGGTCTCGTCGGACACGTCGGCAAAGCGCGGCGTCGCCCCAGCGTGAATCACCGCCGCCACCGAGGCGATGAACGTGTTCGCGGGCACGATCACCTCATCGCCCGGGCCGATGCCGAGCGCGGTCAGCGCGAGCTGAAGCGCGCTGGTTCCGTTCGCGACGCCCACAGCGTGGCTGGCCCCGCAATACCGGGCCCACGCCGTCTCGAACGATTCGACCGGTGAACCGCCGATGTAGCCGCCGCCGAGCAGGCACTCGAGGTAGTCGCGCTCGATCGTCGGCCAGACGTCCCCCGTCATGGCGGCGACGTCGGTAAAGGGGACATCGGTGAAGGGAATTTCGGTCAACTTCCCGTTACCTCGCCTGCGTCATGGGGGCGGCGGCGAGGGCGTCTTCCGCGCCGGAGGCCGGGCCGTAAGGCGCGCGCCCGGTACCGTCGCGCGCCGACCCGGACAGGACCTGGGTCAGCTCCGCCACGCTGACGGGCCGCTGCTCCTGCAGCGAGATCTGCGCGCACTCCAGCACCTCGACGACGGCCAGGCCATCGCGGCCGCTGGTCGACGGCGGGCTACCGTCGATGACGCAGTTCACGAAGTCCTGGTCCTGAACCGCGAGCGGCTCTGCGAAGTCGATGAACGGGGATACGACGTCGCCGAAGTGGTAAGCGACCCGGGAAAGCGGGCCCGCGCTCTCCTGCGGTGCTATCGCGAACTTGTCGTACACGCGGATGCGCTCGTCCGCGGCCATCTCGTCGTACACGACCATTTTCCTGCTCCCCACCGCGGTGATTTTCCGTACCTTCTGGGGACTGAGCCAGCTGAGGCGGATGCTTACCGTCACGCCGATATCTGAGTAGTCGAGCCGCAGATGAGCGATGTCCTCATACTTGGGATGCACGTAACGCGAGCCCCACGCGCTGACGGTTGTCGGGCGGGAATTAAGGATGTAGTTGACGATCGAGATGTCATGCGGCGCGAGATCGAGGATGACATTGACGTCGGGCTGGTAAAGCCCGAGGTTAAGGCGCTCGCACTCGAGATAGTGAAGCTTTCCCAGTTCGTTGTGCACCACGTCGCGTAGCTTGTGCACGGCGGCGTTGTAGAGGAAGGTGAGGCCCGGCATGAGCACGATGCCAGCCGCCTGGGCCGCATCCACCAGCGCCCTGGCCTCCCTCAGGCTGGCCGCTAGCGGCTTCTCGATAAGCACGTGCTTGCCGGCCTGGATCGCCCGCATGCCCAGCTCGTAATGACTGGACGGCGGCGTGGCGATAACGACAGCGTCGACTTCTGGCAGGGCAGCCTCGAGATCGGAATACCCGGCTGCGTCGCAGTCGATGAGCTGAGGACTGCCGGTTTTCCCGGTAAACCGTTCGTCCACCCCGACGACAGTGGCGACGCCGGTCGTGGACCGAAGCACGCGGACGTGCCGCGAACCCCAGTAGCCTACGCCGACAACGCCGACCCGTATCCCATAAGATTCCCGCTCCACTGCTGTTTTCCCCTTCACTGCAGTTCCATGGGTTGGCATCCGCCTCAGACCGAGGTGCATGCGGGCTGCGCAGGTGGCGGCCGTGTCGCATGTTGTCGCGAGCACGGGCGGCCTGTCCTGCGGCGAACTGTCGTACAGCAACGGGATCAAACACGAACGGCGACGACGCGAGCCGTCGAGCGGCGCGGCAAGGAGCCCGCAGATCACCCAGCATCGTCTGCCCTCCCACCCGAAGCAGCCCCGTGGGTGGCGCCGGTCTCCTCGCCGACCAAGCTTCGCCCGTGACGTACAAGCTAGCACCGTCCTGCCTGTCCCGAAAAATGCCTGTCTGTGTTCGTTCGCGGCCGTACTGACTAGACGCGTAGCCTGTCGCGATGGATGACGCGAGCGGCGCCGGCGGTGAATGCGGGTGTGCGAAGAGGCCGCCGAAGGTGAAAAAAGCCTAGTTGGTACCCGGGGGTCGGCAGAGCACCGCGAGGCGCGACGAATAACGATCCGATCACAAATCGTCTGACAGGCCCTGGCCAGCCTTTCCGTCCGGCAGATCCGCTGCCACGGCAGCTGCGGCGCCCGGCCCGTTGCCCCGACACCGTCCCGGCGGCGGCGCGTTTAAAAAGATCCGGTACGGTGCAGGCGGCAGCGATCAAAAACGCGCCTATCATGACAACCCGGGGAGGTTTGGGGCCGTGTCTGACACTGATGTCGTCATCATAGGTGCCGGGCCATATGGACTGGCCGCTGCTACGCACCTTCGCCGGGCCGGCGTAAAGGTCAAGGTGCTGGGCGATCCGATGTCGTTCTGGCGGGGCATGCCGGCCGGGATGGTGCTGAGGTCGAACTGGACCGCCACCTGCATCGCCGACTTCCGCGGCCCGCTGACCCTGGATGCCTTCCGCGCCGCCACGGGTGCACGTATCGATAAGCCTGTCCCCCTTGAACGTTTCATCGAGTACGGCATGTGGGTACAGCGGCAGGTCATCCCCGATCTCGACGGTCGGCTGGTGCGGGAGCTGGACGGCCGCCCGGGCGCCTTCCGGCTGCTGCTCGATGACGGGTCGCGCCTTGATGCCCGCCGCGTTATCGTCGCCGCGGGCATCAAGACGTTCGCCAGCCGCCCGGGCTACGCCGAGGAACTGCCGGCTGAAGTGGCGTCCCATACCGGGGAGCACAAAGACTTCGGCCGGTTCTCGGGGGCGCGCGTCCTCGTCGTCGGCGGGGGGCAGAGCGCCCTGGAAGCCGCCGCGCTGCTGCACGAGAACGGCGCCCAGGCGGAAGTCGTCGTTCGGGCCGGCCACCTGAACTGGCTGCACGGCGGCAAGTACCATCGCATGCTCGGAGGCCTCGCGCCGCTGGTTTACGCGCCCACCGATGTCGGGCCGATGGGACTGTCCCGGCTGGTCGCCGTGCCCGATCTCTTCCGCCGGCTGCCGCGCTCGGCGCAGACGCCGCTCGCCTACCGGGCGATCCGCCCGGCGGGCGCCGCCTGGCGGGTGCCCCGGCTGGAGAAGGTGCCGATCGTGCTGTCTTCCGCCATCGTGTCGGTGCGCGCGAACGGCGACGGCGTCCAGGTCACGCTCGCGGACGGCGGGCAGCGAACCGCCGACC
>JASHVM010000422.1:0-18373 GCA_030044595.1 Streptosporangiaceae bacterium | reverse complement strand
CTGACCTCAAAGACCCTTTCTTCCGGACGACCGGTGGTCCCGGCAGCTGGCAGAACCATCGACCCTCCCCGCCAGCCAGCGTAGGCCACCACCAGCCCAGACAGCCAGCCTCCCGGTCCGAGCCCCATGGGCCTGCCAACCACATCACGGGGCCATCGACGTGGTTATAGCAACATCAGGGGGCCAACGATGTGGTTATGCCCGTCATCCAGTCGACCGAAATGACCCTTTTGCCCGGATCGGGGTCCGCCGCCCCTGGCTGGCCGAGCCCAGAGTTCACGCTGCACCAGGACCGCGACCGGTATCTAAATGGCGGCGGCACCGCGGATAGGCTCAAGCCATGATCTGCCGTCTATGGCGGGGCTGGACCACCAAGGCCAACGCCGACGCGTACGAGCGCATCGTCCGAGGCCAGGTCATCCCCGGCATCGAAGCGCGGCGCATCCCCGGGTTCCGGTCCATCGACCTGCTGCGTCGCGAGCGAGACGACGACGTGGAGTTCGTGACCGTGATGTGGTTCGACTCGCTGGACTCGGTCAGGGCGTTCCAGGGCGAGGACTACCAGGCGGCGCACGTGCCCGCCGAGGCGCAGGCGGTGCTCGCCGACTTCGACAAGCGCTCGGCGCACTACGAAGTGCTCGACCGCCGCGACCAGCCCCGGTAACCCCCCGGCGGCGCCAGCCCCCGGGAAAAGCATCCTCCTAGGCCCGTGTTTCGGCTGTGCCGTAACGATGCGGTAACGACTGGTCCGTAACGTCGCCATTAGAAGCACGAAGGGCAAGGAGGCACGAGCTGTCATGGACGAGTTCACGATCATCACCGTTATCGGCCGTCCCGTCGAGGAGGTCTTCGCCGTCTCTGAGGACGTGGCCAAGATGCCGCTGTGGAATCCCGGAATGTCCGAGGCGCGCATCACCAGCGACGGCCCGCTGCAGCCGGGTGCCACGCTGGTCTTCCGCGGTACGTTCCTCGGCCGGACCTACGAGACCAACGCGGTCTGCACCGCCTGCATCGAGAACAAGCAGATCGCTACGAAGAGCACCGCCGGGCCGTTCTATCTCGAGACCGACACCGTGCTGGAGCCAGTGGAGGCGGGGACCCGGCTCACCACCACCTACCGGGGTGAAAGCCGGGGGTTCTTCAAGCTCGCCGAGCCGCTCGTCATCCGCCTGGCCAAGAAGCACTTCGAGGCCGCCGGGGAGAACCTGCGCACGCTCCTCGAGGACAACGCGCTCTGACCGAGGGTATCCAAGATCCCGCTACTAGCGGGGTAGGTAGAGGAGCCGCCGAAGCAGCCGCGGCACCTCAGCGGGGGAGCCGGCAGGTGTATCAGCGGCGCCGTCCGCGCACTCCGAGTCGGCAAGGGCGCGCTTGCGGCCGCCGAACGGAACGGGGGTTCCGATGCACAGAGTGATGTTTCTTGAATGCCCGGAGTACATGAATAGCGAGGGCACCGCGAGGTGCGGGCTGCCTGCCGCGGTGGAGTACAGGTACCCGGTCTCCTCCACCGACGGGCCGCTGGAGAGCGCCAAGATCCGGTGCCCGCGCGGTCACTGCTTCAACGGCCCACTTGAGTCGCTGACCTGGGAGAAAGACCTGAGTGCGGCCGAGCGGAGCGTCCCGCTGGTACGGCCTGATCGCGCATTAAGACCATTTTCCGAACGGGCCGTGGTATCACTCGCGCGCCACCGGCCTTCCCGGACCAGCCGGCGCTACGCGCCGTCGCGCTCGGTGTCCTGCGCGGCGGGGAAACGCACCACGGCCTGCCCGACCGCCAGCCGTAGGGTGGTCATTCGCGTCTACCGGACGACACCCGGGGATCGACCGGCTGGTCCTTCCACTGCTCGCGCACCCAGGAGTGCGCCGGGTCGTCGCAGACGAGCCATCCGCGCTGGCCGGGTCCGGCCATGACGTTCAGGTAATACAGGTCATAGCCCGGAACCGCCATCGACGGCCCGTGCCAGCCGTGCGGGACGATCACCACGTCTCCGCTGCGTATCTCGGCCAGGACGTCCGCGGGACGGTCCGGTGTGCCGTACACCCGCTGGTACGCGATGCCCGGACCCGCGGGCCCGGCCGCCACCTCGAAGTAATAGATCTGCTCCAGAACGGATTCGCCTGGCCGTTCCGAATCATGCTTGTGCGGGGGGTAGGACGACCAGTTTCCCGCGGGCGTGAATACCTCGCAGGCGATCAGGCGGTCGGCTTCGAGCACGTCAGGGGTGCCGAAGTTGTTGACCCGCCGCGAGCAGGCCCCGGCGCCGCGCAGCTCCACCCGGACCTCGTCCGCCTTCACGTGCCGGAACGGCAGCCCTTCGGCCTCGACCCTGGCGCTGGCCAGCGCGAACCGGCCGCCGTTTTCGCTGCTGATCCGGTAGGCGGTATCCCGGGGTACGTAGGCGCAGTCGGTGACGGCAGAGAACGCGTCCGGGCGGCCGGCCAGATCCGCGCCGCCGGCGTCGGTGTCTACCGCGCACGCGCCGGCCAGCGGCAGCACGATCATCTCGTCCCCGCCGGTCTCGCCCAGCTCGACCTCTCCCGCGGTCAGGTGAAGCACCCGCAGGCCGCTGTATCCCCAGTGAGCGACCTCGGGCGTGATGCGGACGAGGTCCCGTCCGTCGGTCGTGCTCCCGGCCGGGAAATGCCAGTCCAAAGCCTCATCATGGATAGTCATGGCCGAACCGTAACACCGTGCGTCAGGCCGTACGCGGCGTCCACCGCCGCGGCGACGTCGCCGTCATCCGGGTACGGCGTCCTATCTCACCGCTGCTGTCCGCCGAACAGCCTGCGGAGGTAGTACAGGCTCTCCCGCACCGCCCGGGCCGGGCCCTCGTCGGTGGGCGGGCCGGGCAGGATCGTGTCCTGCTCGAGCACGTACCAGCCGCGGTAGTCTGCCGCCTCCAGGGCGGCCACCACGCCGGCGATGTCGACGTCGCCCTGGCCGAGCGGGCGGTACAGCCCGGCTGCGACGCCCTGGGTATAGGACAGCTCGCCGCTCGCGACCCTGCGCGCCACGGGCGCGGCCGCGTCTTTCAGGTGCACGTGCCCGATTCGTCCCGCGGCCGCGCGGGCGAGCTGCGCCGGGTCGGTCCCCCCGATCACCAGGTGGCCGGTGTCCAGGCAGAGCGCGATACCGCTGCCGTCGAGTACCCGGTGCACCTCGTCGCGCCGTTCCACCATCGTCCCGACGTGCGGGTGAAGCGTCGCCAGCAGCCCGCGCTCCGCGGCCCGGGCGGCCGCGCGGTCCAGGTTGGACAGCAACGCGGCCCAGCCGTCGGCATCGAGTTCCGGGCGGGTGTCATAGCCGTCGTGGCCGGTGGCGGCGGCCAGGACGAGGACCGGCCGGCCACCCGCGAAGGAGTCGAGGGCCCGGTCCACGGGGGCCAGAGGGTTTGCGCCGCGCTCGTGCAAGATCACGGGAACGAATCCGCCCGCGGCGGTCAGCCCGTACTCCGCGAGCAGCCGGGATCGCTGGGCCGGATCGGACGGCAGGTAGCCGTCGGGCCCGAATTCGGTGGCCGTCAGCCCCACGGCCCGCATCTCGGCGAGCACCCGGTCGACGTGCAACTGGTGTCCCCAACCCGGTACCTCGCAGACACCCCAGGAGATGGGCGCTCCCGCGACCCGTCCCTGCACCGGCCGCGCCTTCATGGGCTGTCCCTCCACTGCCTGGGCTGTCACCGGCGCACCTCCGCTACTAGCACCGGCTCGTCGCGCGGCCGGGACCGCCCGGGGAGTCAACCTGCGGCAGTCGGCGCAGCGTGCGGGCGTGGAACGCACCGATCCGCCCGACGCCGATCAGTCCGATGCGCATGAAGTTCCCCCGCGTGGCCGGGTGGTCTGGTGATCACAGCTTTGCCGGGCACCGCGGTGATGTCAACGATCATGTCTTAATGACAGGACATTTAGGGCAACGTGAGCCGACCCGGGACATCCAGTACGCTGCTTGCGGCCGTTATAGCACTCATGCGGGAGCCGCCCGGTCATGCTGAGCCAGCACGTCATCGATTCCCTGTTCCCGCCGGGCCTGCCCGGCGCCGAGCACTGGGAGCGCCGCTACCCGCCGCGCGACCTGCCCGAAGGGGCACAAGTCACCCGCTTCGCACCGAGCCCGACCGGCTACCTGCACATCGGCGGCGTGTACGTGGCGACCATCGACGCGGACGTCGCCCGGCACTCCGGCGGCCGCTACCTGGTCCGCGTCGAGGACACCGACCAGGCCCGCGTCACCGAGGGGGCCGCCGAGCAGTTCGCCGAGGCGTTCGCGTATTTCTCGATCGTCCCGGACGAGGACGACCAGACTGGCCGGTACGGGCCGTACCACCAGGCCGCGCGGGCGGAGATCTACCTGACCTACGTCCGCGAACTGCTCCGCCGGGGCCAGGCGTACCCGTGCTTCGCCACCAGGCAGGACCTGGAGGAGATCGCCGCCCGGCAGCGAGCCGTCGGCGCGCTGCCCGGCTACTACGGGCAGTGGGCAATATGGCGCGACGCCCCCCCGGATCAGGTGGCCAAGCGGCTGGCGATCGGTGACCCTTACGTGGTCAGGTTCCGCGCGCCGGGAGTCGCGCGCCGGGTCAGCTTCACCGACGCTATCCGCGGCGAGCTGACCCTGGACGACAACCGGAACGACGCGGTGATCCTCAAGAGCAGCGACACCGAGCCGCGGCTGCCCACCTATCATTTCGCGCACGTCGTCGACGACCACCTGATGCGCGTCACCCTGGTCATCCGCGGCGAGGAGTGGATTTCTTCGGTGCCGCTGCATCTGCAGCTATTCGACGCGCTCGGCTTCGAGCGCGTCCGCTACGCGCACATCGCGCCGCTGATGAAGCAGGACGGCGACAGCCGCAAGCTGGCCAAGCGGAAGCTGTCCAAGCGCCACGACCCCGAGGCCAGCGTCACCTTCTACATCGGGCAGGGCTATCCGGCCCCGGCGGTGCAGTACTACCTGCGCGGCCTGGCCAACGCGCGGCTGGCCGAGATGCCGCTTGCGCAGGCGCTGACCGAGCCGATCAGGCTCTCGGAAATGGGCACCGCGGGCCCGCTGGTCGACCTGGTCAAGCTCGACGACATCTGCGCCGACTACGTCGCGACCCTGCCCGGCCGCCAGACCCTGGACGAGGTGATTACCTGGGCCCGCCGGTATGACCCGGAACTCGCGGCGGTCCTGGACACCGAGCAGGACCTGGCGCTGCGCGCCCTGGCCATCGAGCGCGGAGACACCCCCAATCCGCGCAAGGACCTGCGGAAGTGGGCGGACTTCCGCGCCGTCTACGGGTACTTCTTCGCCGAGCTGTTCACCCCGGTCACCAACCCGGCCGATCCCCGGTTCGGCGGCCTCGACCCCGAGCTGGTGCGCGCCGTCGCACGAGGCTTCGCCGACGGCTACCAGCCGCCCGGGGAAGGCACCGAATGGTTCGGCCAGATCCGCCAGCTCGCCGCCGACCTAGGCTTCGCGCCCAGCCAGAAGGTCTACAAGCAGGACCCGGCGGCCTACCCGGGTTCGATCCGCGAGGCGTCCCAGGTCATCCGGATCCTGCTCACCGGCACGCCGCGCAGCCCTGACCTGGCCGCCGTGGCCGCCGCGCTCGGCACCGACGAGGTTCTGCGCCGGGTGCGCGCGCTGCGGTAACGTGGCCACTCCGCTGAGCCGGGTCAGGAGTCCGCGGCCTGGCCCGCCCAGACCGCAACCCGGTCAGGAGTCGGCGTCCTCGCATTCGGTTTCGTCATCGGGTGCGGTGGCCTGATCGCTGGGCCAGGTCAGCTCGTCGGGCGGGGCATCGATGACAGGTACCGGATCGAGGCCGATCTTCTGCGCGATCCGGGTCAGCAGCACGTCCTGGGCGGCCAGGTGCCCCTGCACGTGCGCCACTTCGTGCAAGGTCGCGCTCGCGTCGTGGTAGGTCGCCTCTGCGCGTTTGTCAGCCGCGGCACCCTGCACGTTCTGTCCCACCATGATCACGGACAACAATACTAGCTGCAAGAACGTCTGAGCTACCCACGTAACAACCGCCGACGCGCCTGCGCGGATCGCAGCAGGAAGGCTGATCAGGTCGAACAGCGCAAAGAGGTAGGCGCACCACATGCTGCCCACCCCTCGCGTTATCAGGATCGCGACCTTGGTGTTGAACCTGTTGACGGCCGACCCGCGCGGCAGGAAATCAGCCACCTTCACCGGCCGGTCAGCTCGCCGCGAGGCTATGTGCGGATGGCGTATGTGCTGGTAGATGGTCATGACGTGACCTCCCGTCATAAGGGCGGGCCGCTTCTCCTGCCGGGCGCGGATTTCCGACAGGGTAACGGCTGGCGCATCAGCCGCACGCCGTCCGCCACGGGCGAGGTCCCCTCAGCCGGCGCTATCGGCCGTTTGCGAGGTCCCCTCGGCCGGCGCTATCGGCCGCGGCCGAGGTCTCCTCGACCGGTGCCACCAGAGTGCGCCGGGCCGAGGCGCACGAAATCCTGACGGGTGTTGACATTACTTTAACGATGTATAAAGATTTCGATCGATGATAAATAGCTCTGACTCGTCTCCGTGGCGCGAAGCGCGCAGGCGCTCCGCGCGCGACGTCATCGTCGCTGCCGCCTGGGCGCTGGCGCGGGAGGAAGGCCTATCCGGGTGGTCGCTGCGTGACCTAGTCCGCCGTGCCGGTATCAGCACGCCCACGGTGTACGCCTACTTCGATTCCAAGAACGCGATCTACGACGCGATGTTCGGCGAGGCGGCCACCGAGTTCGCGGACCGGATGGCCGAGTCGACCGACGACGCTGAGGATCCCCGCGACCTGCTCGTGGCCACCGCGCGGCGCTACGCCCGGTTCTGCCTCACTGACCTGGCCCGCTACCAGCTGCTGTTCCAGCGCGCGCTGCCCGGCTTCGAACCCTCGCCGCAGTCCTACGCGCCCGCCGTGCGGGCTCTGCAGGGAGCCGCCGAACTCCTGGCGCTGAACGGAATCACCGAAGCGCGCCATCTCGACCTGTGGACCGCGCTGATCACCGGCGTCGTGAGCCAGCAGTTCGCCAACGATCCCGGAGGCGACCGCTGGACCCGGCTGGTCGACGAGTCCGTGGCCATGTTCCTCGGCCATTGCCGACGGGCTGCCGAGCGCGAGCCTGAATCCAGCCCAGATCAAGCCGAAGGGGCTCCGTCATGACGATGACGACGACCGACGTCAGCACGATCAAGCCGCTGACCCACCCCGACGCGATGGGCCTTCAAGCGCGCGAGCTCGAGCGTGCGCTGGCCCTGCTCCGATCGCTCGATGCCGCGTCGTGGGCCGCCCAGACCGACTGCCCGGCCTGGGACGTCCGCGCCATGTACCAGCACGTCCTGGGCGCCTGCGAGGCCGGCGCGTCGGCGCGCGAGAACGTCCGCCAGCTCCGCCGCGCCCGGCTCTACCGCAGGCAGCACGGCGGCCCGCTCGAGGCCGCGCTTTCGGCCGTGCAGGTGCGCGAGCGCGCCTACCTCAGCCCCGCGCAGATCATCGAGCGGCTTACGGCTGTCGCGCCCGCGACCATACGAGGCCGTACCCGCGTGCCGGCTCTCGCGCGACAGAACATCCGGCTCAAGGTCGACGGGCCGGTCCACGAGACCTGGCGGCTCGGCTACCTGATCGACACCATCTACCTGCGGGACTTGTGGATGCACCGGATCGACGCGTCCCGCGCCGCCAGCGTGCCAGTCGAGCTGACCTCCGGCCACGACGGCCGCATCGTCTCTGACATCGTCGCCGAATGGGCGCGCCGTCACGGCCAGCCGTTCGTGGCCGATCTCGCCGGCCCGGCCGGCGGGATCTACGCGAGCGGCCCCCGCGGAGCCGAGTGCGTTTCGCTCGACGCGGTCGAGTTCTGCCGTACGCTGGCCGGCCGTGCCCCCGCCGCCGGACTACTCACCACGATCGTCCCGTTCTGAGTCGCGGCCAGGGGATCGGCCAGACGCGGCCTGGCGAGCTGCAGTCCGGGGCGCTGCTTCAGGGCTTCCCGGGCCTCGCCGTGGTGGCCCGGGCCACCAGCTCGATGGGCAGTTCCTGGCGCCGCGGGATAACCCGCTCGCCGCGCAACAGCGCGCACAGCCGTCGGGCACCCTCCGCTCCGCTGCGTTCCAGCGGCTGATGCACCGTGCTGAGGCCGAGGAAGGCCGCCGACTCGATGTCATCGAAACCGATGACCGACAGCTGGTCCGGTACCGGCACGCCGAGCCGGTCCGCCGCCGCGAGCACGCCGCTGGCCTGGGTATCGGAGGCCGCAAAGATCGCCAAAGGGGGATCGGCGGACTTCAGCAGCTGCGCGGCGTGCTCGGCCGCCGTCGCCGCGTCATGCTCGCCGCGCCGGACCAGGCCGGCCTCGAAGCTGATACCCGCCGCGGCCAGGGCCTGCCGGTATCCTCGCAGCCGGTCCGCAGAAGAGGTGAAGCCCAGGCCGCCCGGGGGCTTGGCGAACGCCGCGTCGCCGACGAAGCCGATCCGGCGGTGCCCCAGCCCGATGAGATGATCGGTGGCCAGCCGCCCGCCCGCCACGTTGTCGATGACCGTCTGCGGAACCCCGGCCACGGCCGCGTCCACGCTGACCAGCGCTACCCCCGTCCGGGTGAACTGTGCCAGCTGCTCGCGGGACAACGGCAGGCTGATCGCCAGTACCCCATCGGCGCGGTGCGTGGGCAGCAGCGCGTCCAGCTGCCGGTCGCGCTCGACCGGAGTGTCCACGTTGCAGACGATCGTGTCGTAGCCCTGCTCGGCCAGCACCGCGAGCGCGCTGGCCATCCGGACGACGACTGATGGCCTGGTCATGTGGGTGACGACGACCGCCACGGCGTGCGGCGTGCCACGGACCAGCGCCGGCGTTCCCGAAGCAAGATCGGTTCCATGGAAGCGTTTCCGCACTAGCGCGCCGCCGTTGTCGCCCCGCATCGTCCGGTCGTCCGGAGCCTGAACCAGGCGCTGGTCACCGCCGGTGCTCTCGCCCACCCGCAGGGATGCCTCCACCAGTTCGCCCGGGGACCGGTCAGGCCCGTCGTTGACCTGGCGCAGCGCCCGGGCCACCACGCGCCCGGCGATGTCGTCGACCGGGATGGCGATGCTCGTCAGCGTCGGGTCCAGCAGGCCAGCGGCGATGCACCCGTCGAAGCCGGTGACGCCGAGATCACGGCCGATCCGCAGCCGCAGTTCCCCGGCCACCCCGTAGATGACGGCGGCCAGCCTGTCGCTGCCGGTCACGATGGCGTCCGGTCGGGTGCCCAGGCGAGCGCCGGCGAGCAGCGACCGGATCCTCCTGCGGGCGCTGGCCTCGTCCACCAGCAGCGTCTCAGCCTGGTCGGCGGGCACGCCGTGACGGGCCAGCGCGGCCCTGAACCCGGCGGCCCGCTCGAGATCCCAGTAGCTCGACGAGCGGTAGCCGACGAACGCCACGCGCCTGTACCCGCTGGCCAGGACGTGCCCGACGGCTGCGGCGACCGCCGCGTGATTGTCGATGTCGACCCAGGACTGCGGGAGCGCGGGGCCGGTCCGGCCGAAGCAGGCGAACGGCATTCCCGCCTCGGCCAGCAGGATCACGCGCGGGTCGTCGAGTTGCATGTCCGAGAGCAGGAAGGCGTCCACGCTCCGGCTGGCGATAAGGCGGCGCATCTCGTCGCGTGGGTCGCCGTCCGGAACGACCACCATCATGCTGTAGCCCTGGCGGCCGCTCGCCGCCGCGAGCGCCCGCAAGAACTGCTGCATGATGTAGTTGCCGGGGAACAGCTGGACGCGCGGCAGCACGTACGCGACCTGCCTGGTCCGGCGCGAGCGCAGGCTCCGGGCGCCGTGGTGCGGCTGATATCCCAGCGCGGCCGCTGCCTCGAGCACCCTGGCCCGTGCCGCCTCGCCCACCCGGCCGCTGCCATTGAGCACATTCGAGACGGTCTGCCTGCCCACGCCGGCGGCGCGGGCGACATCCTGAATCGTTACCTGACCCGTGGCAGCCGCTCTGGCCTGGCCCGATGGAGACCTGGTCACCCTTTCACGGTACAGCCCACGCGCGTCACCTCTTGACACCAGACAACCGCAGCCGCTTCTATACGATTGATCGTTCCATCAATACGGCCCGGAGGTTCCCGTCGCGCGCTGACAAGGCCTCCTTGCCCCGACGGGTCACCGCGTCCTGCCGCCGCCAGCGCCGAATGGTGGCGGCAGGCGGTGGTTTACCGGGTCTATCCGCGTGGGCTGCCGGGCTAGGTCATCGCTTCCACGGTGCCGCGACTACCTCGTCCGCGCCGCGGCTGTTGATCACCCGGTCCGGCGTGATGCCTGCCTTTTCGGCCCGGGCGGTACCGTTCCCCAGCCAGTCCAGCTGGCCCGGCGCGTGCGCGTCGGTGTCGATCGCGAACAGGCAGCCTGCCTCGGCCGCGAGCCGCAGCAGCCGGTCCGGCGGGTCCTGGCGCTCTGGCCGGCAGTTGATCTCCACCGCGACGCCGTGCTCGCGGCACGCCGCGAAGACCGCGTCGTGATCGAAGGCCGACTCCGGCCTGCGGGCGCGGCCTCCCAGCATCCGGCCGGTAAGGTGACCGAGCACGTCCACGTGCCGGTTGGCGATCGCGGTGACCATCCGGTCCGTCATCGGCCCGGCAGGCATCCGGAGCTTGGAGTGGACGCTGGCCACCACTACGTCGAGCTCACCGAGTAGGTCGTCGCGCTGGTCGAGCGAGCCGTCCTCGAGGATGTCGACTTCGATCCCGGTCAGGATGCGGAACGGGACCAGCTCGGCGTTCAGCTGGCTGACCAGCTCGAGCTGGGTCCGCAGGCGCTCGGCGGACAGCCCGTTGGCCACGGTTAGCCGCGGCGAATGATCGGTCAGCGCGATCCATTCGAGCCCCAGCTCGCGTGCTGCCTCGGCCATCTCCAGCGGCGGGCTGCCGCCGTCGGACCAGTCCGAGTGCGTGTGGCAGTCACCGCGCAGCGCCGCGCGCAGCGCGTCGTGCTCCGATGACGGCTGCTCCTCCAGCAGCCGGACCAGGTAGGTCGGCTGGCGCCCGCTCGCGGCCTCGGTGACGACCTGGGCGGTGGTCGCGCCAATGCCCGGCAGCGCCTCCAGCGTGCCCGCGGCCGCCAGCCGCTCAAGCTCACCTGGCGGCAGGGCGTCAAGCACCGCGGCCGCCCTTCTGAACGCCCGCACGCGGTACGTAGGCGCGCTGCCCCGTTCCAGCTCGAACGCGATCTGCCGCAGCGCCTGCACCGGGTCCACTCATGGTCTTTACCCTGGTCGTCCCGTCGGCATCCCAGCGCCATCCGCGGATCCGTGCCAGCAGGCGGCGGTTACGATGAGGCGATGAGCAGCCGGATGCCGGCGGTGTACCTGAGCCACGGGGCGCCCCCGCTGGCCGACGACCCGATCTGGCCGGGGGAGCTAGCCGCCTGGGCCGCGGCGCTGCCGCGGCCGGAATCCATCCTGGTGATCTCGGCGCACTGGGAAAACGCCCCGGTCCTGGTGAGCGCGACGCGCACCGTCCCGCTTTACTACGACTTCTGGGGCTTCCCCAAGCACTACTACGAGGTCACCTATCCGGCGCCCGGCGCGCCCGGGCTGGCTGAGTCGGTGCGCAGGCTGCTCGGCGGCCAAGTGCATGAGCACGCGGAACGCGGCCTGGACCACGGTGCCTACGTACCGCTGGTCGAGATGTACCCGGATGCCGACATTCCGGTTCTCCAGCTGTCCATGCCGACGCTTGATCCGCGCCAGCTGATGGAGCTGGGCCGCAAGCTCGCCCCGCTGCGCGATGAGGGCGTGCTGGTCATGGGCAGCGGCTTTTTCACTCACAACCTGCGGGAGTTCGTGTTCGAGGGTCCGGTTCCGGCGTGGTCGCGCGAGTTCGACGACTGGGGGCGGCTCATGCTGCAGGACGGCAACGTGGACGCGCTGCTTGACTTCGCCAGCAAGGCGCCGGCCGCGCGCACCGCGCACCCGCGGACCGAGCACTTCGCTCCGCTGTTCGTCACCCTGGGCGCGGGCGAATCCGATCTCGCCGGGCAGCGCCCGGTGATCGAGGGGTTCTGGGGCGGCCTGGCCAAACGCTCTGTCCAGCTGGGCTGAGGATCGCACGCTGAGACACCAGCCGATAGGGTCTGTCGAGCACCCGCCTGTACCGCCTATGGTCTAGACATGACCACGAATGACACGCTGCGAGTAACCGACTCACGGACCGGCCGCAGCTACGAACTCCCCATCGTCGACGGCGCGATCCGCGCGATCGACCTGCGGCAGATAAAGATGTCCGATGACGACTTCGGATTGCTTTCCTACGACCCCGCCTTCCAGAACACTGCGAGTTGCCGCAGCGCCATCACCTTCATCGACGGCGAGAAGGGCATCCTGCGCTATCGGGGCTACCCGATCGAGGAGCTGGCCAGCCGCGCGTCCTTCCTCGATGTGGCCTGGTTGCTGCTGCGCGGCGAGATGCCCGACAAGAGCGAGTCGGCCTCCTGGGCCCACCAGATCTCCCATCACACCTACGTGCACGAGAACGTCAAGAAGTTCATCGACGGCTTCCATCACGACGCTCATCCGATGGGGATCCTGGTCAGCACGCTGGCCGCGTTGTCCACCTTCTACCCCGAGGCCAACGCCGTTCATGACCGGGACAACCAGGACGAGCAGGTTGTGCGGCTCATCGCCAAGATGCCCACCCTCGCGGCCTTCGCCTACCGGCACGCGCGAGGCCTGCCGTACGCGTATCCCGACGACGACCTGTCCTACGCCGGCAACTTCCTCAACATGATGCGGAAGATGACCGAGCCCAAGTACAAGCCCGACCCGGTTCTCGAGCACGCCATCGACGTGCTGTTCATCCTGCACGCCGACCACGAGCAGAACTGCTCTACGAACGCGATGCGGAGCGTCGCCAGCTCCCAGGTCGACCCGTACTCGGCGGCGGCGGCGGCCGCGGCGGCGCTGTACGGGCCACTGCACGGCGGCGCGAACGAGCAGGTGCTGAAGATGCTGCGGGAGGTCGGTTCGGTCGAGAACGTGCCTGCCTACATCGAGCGGGTCAAGCGCGGCGAGCTGCGCCTGATGGGGTTCGGTCACCGGGTGTACAAGAACTTCGACCCGCGCGCCACGATCATCAAGGGCGTTGCCGACGAGGTGTTCGAAGTCACCGGCCGCAACCCGCTCCTGGACATCGCGCTGGAGCTCGAGCGAATCGCGCTCGAGGACGACTACTTCATCAGCCACAAGCTGTACCCGAACGTGGACTTCTACTCGGGCATCATCTACCAGGCGATGGGCTTCCCGGTGGCGATGTTCCCCGTGCTGTTCGCGATCGGCCGGATGCCCGGCTGGCTGGCCCAGTGGCAGGAGGGATCCAGCGATTCTGAGCAGAAGATCGCCCGGCCCCGGCAGATCTACGTCGGCGAGGGTGCGCGGCACCTGCACGGGGAGGAGGCCTGACCGGGTCGATGACCTGGCTCGAACTGCCACCCGATTCGCGGTTCGGCCTCGCGAACCTGCCCTACGGCGTGTTCTCGGGCCACGACGGGTACCCGTCGGCCCCCAGGGTCGGGGTCCGATTCGGCGACTCGGTCCTTGACCTGCTCTCCGCGCTCGCTGACCCGGTCTTCGGCGAGCCGTCCCTGAACGCGTTCATGGCGCGGGGCCGCGGCCAGTGGAGCGAGGCTCGGGCCACGATCACCGAGCTGCTGACCGCCGAACGACACCGCGCCACCGTCGAAGCCGCGCTGTATCCGCTGTCGGAGGTGCGGCTGCACCTGCCGTTCGAGGTGGGCGACTACGTCGACTTCTACGCCAGCGAGCATCACGCCACCAACGTCGGGCGGCTCTTCCGGCCAGGCGCGGAGCCACTCACGCCCAACTGGAAATATCAGCCCATCGGCTACCACGGACGTTCGGGCACCGTGATGGTCTCGGGCACCCCGGTCAGCCGTCCGCGTGGTCAGCTACCTGGTGCGTTCGCCCCGACGGTCGGCGCGTCCCAGCAGCTGGACTTCGAGGCCGAGGTCGGATTCGTGGTGGGCGTTGGCTCGTCCGCACCGTTGAGCGTCGGCGAGTTCGCGGACCATGTCTTCGGCGTGTTCCTGGTCAACGACTGGTCGGCTCGCGACATCCAGTCCTGGGAGTCCCGGCCGCTCGGCCCGTTCCTGTCCAAGTCATTCGCCACGTCGATCTCGCCGTGGATCGTGCCGCTCGAGGCGCTGGAGCACGCGCGGGTCGGCTCGCCGCCGCAGTACCCGAAACCGCTGCCCTACCTGGCCGATGCCGGCTCAAGCGGTCTCGACCTCCAGCTCGAGGTGAGGCTGAACGGGCAGGTGGTGTCTCGTCCGCCGTTCGCCACCATGTACTGGTCACCGGCCCAGATGCTGGCCCACATGACCGTGAACGGCGCGTCGACCCGCACCGGGGACTTCTACGCCTCCGGCACGGTCAGCGGACCGGACCGGGAGCAGCGGGGCTGCCTGCTCGAACTGAGCTGGGGAGGCGCTGAGCCGCTGGCCCTGGCCGATGGGTCCGAGCGCAGCTTCCTGGAGGACGGGGACGAGGTCGCGATCACCGCCACCGCTCCGGCCGCCGACGGGACCCGGATCGGCTTCGGCGCGATCACCGGCCGGATTCTCCCGGCTGCCGCGGGTCCTGGACGGGCGGACTAACCTCGGGCCTGCCCGTCCGCCGCGTCGGCGACCCACTGGCGCAGTTTCTTGCGGTCGAGCTTGCCGACGGTGGTCAGCGGGACGGCGGGCACGATCGTGATCTGCCGCGGGTACTTGTTGGCGGCCAGGTGCCGCCTGGCGTGCTCGACGAGCTCCTCAGCGGTCGCCTCCGCGCCCGGGCGCAGCGATACGAACGCGACGACCTCCTCGCCGAGCCGGACGTCCGGCCGCCCCACCACTCCGGCCTGCGCGACCGCCGGGTGAGCCAGCAGCACCTCCTCCACGTCCCGCGGGAAGACGTTGAAGCCGCCTCGCAGGATCAGGTCCTTCTTCCTGTCCACCACGTACAGGTAGCCATCCTCGTCCACGCGGCCGATGTCGCCGGTATGCAGCCAGCCACCCGCGAGGACCGCGGTGTCCTGCGAGTTCCAGTATCCGGTCATCACACCGGGGGAGCGCACGCAGATCTCACCGTCCCGGCCGGGAGCCAGCATCCGGCCAGCGTCGTCCTGGATCGACACCTCGCAACCCGGGACCGGGCGCCCGACACTGCCGACGCGGTTCGCGTCTATCGTGTTGGCCGAGATGAACGTCGCCGCCTCGGTGCACCCGTAACCCTCGTAGATGGTCGCGGAGGGCACTCGCGCCTCGAACTCGCGCCGGACCTCGTCGGCCAGCGGGGCCGCCCCCGACGAGATCACGCGCAGCTCGGACAGATCAGCCCCCTCCAGCGGCTGGCCGAGGAGCATTTGGATCATCGAGGGCACCAGCGCACTGCCCTGGACCCGGTGGTCCCCGGCCAGCTTGACCCAGCCGGCCGGATCGAACCAGCGCATGAGGATGGTCCTGGTCTGGTCGGTCCGGTGCATGCCACCGCAGATGACCAGCAGGCCGTAGGCGTGAGCGAGGGGAAGCGGCAGGATCGAGGTGAGGATGCTGGCGCGAACCGACGCGTCATGCGCAGCTGACCCGCACCAGAACAGGTTCGCGTGGGTCAGCGGGACGCCCTTGGACCGGCCGGTCGTGCCGCCGGTGTAAAGCAGGGCGGCCAGGTCGGTCCCTGACCGGTCGGCGATGGTCCCCGGCTCGGCCGCGGCCACCTGCGCAAAATCGAGTACGGGCACGCCCCGAGCGGCATAGTCAGGGGCATCCGCCCCCGCTCCGGGGACCACGACGAACCGGACCCCCGGTGCCCCAGCCCCCTCGCCGTCCCCCTTCACGGCGGCGGCGACCTTCGGCAGGAACTCCGCTGTGGTCACCACGCCGACCGCGCCGGAATCGACAAGTGCGTTCCGCAGTTCGTCCTCGGTGACCAGGAAAATCAGCGGGGTTACCGCCGCGCCTGCCCGCCACGCCGCGCTGTAGGTAATAAGGACCTCGGGGCAGTTGGCCATCAGTACCAGCAGCCGGTCACCGGGGCGGACGCCGAGATCCGCGAGCCCGGTCGCGAACCTGGCTGCGCGGTCGGCCAGCGAGCCGCTCGAGTGCCACTGGCCTTCGTAGAACAGGGAGTCATAGTCGCCCTGCTGGTCCAGCGCCAGCTCGGCCTGCTTAGCCAGGTTCTCCTCGCCCACGTCAGCCCCTTCTGTCAGCTCACTCGCCGGCCCGGCCGCTCAGGCCAGGTCAATCTCGAAGTACGCGCCCCGATCATCGTGGACGATCCGGGCAGACCCAGTCCAGCCTTCCAAGCCGCCGGTGCCGGTCCCCGGCACGATGTGCCCGAACCAGGAGCCGGGGTCGGATTCCAGGCCGCCGTGCTGGACGGTGACCGAGCCCTCGCGCCCGTCGTCGGTGCGGCCGGTGATCCGCTCGGTGGCGACGTAGGACCGGGAGCCTTCTTCGGTGCCCGCGGACATGAACACGGTGGTCGCGTGGCCGGTGATCCCGGAGGTAAAGGTCTTGGCGAACGTCATCAGGCCGAACCAGTCCGCGTCGAGGCCGGATACCTGCCGTGGCTCAAAGCTGTCAACCTGAAAGCGAGCGATCAGCGTCATCATTTCCTCCTGCGCGGACCATGCCGGACGAGATCCCGACCCTAGCTGACCGGCAGGCCCCTTCCGCCTCCGGGCTTCCCCGAGCTATGGTCGCGCTCATGGTGACCCAGGCTGAATTCGACCAGCTGCTCGATCTGCTGCGCGCGTTCATCCGGCGCGAGGTGATGCCCGCAGAAGCCGGCATCGACGAGACCGACGAGATTCCGGCCCGGCTGATCGCGCAGGCCAAGGAGATGGGCCTGTACGGCTACGCGCTGCCCACCGAGTACGGCGGTCTCGGCCTGTCTGTGGAACAGCAGGTGCGGGTGACCATCGAGCTCGGCTATACCTGTCCGTCGTTCCGGTCGCTGTTCGGCACGAACAACGGGATCGCCGGCCAGGTCCTCGTCTTGGCCGGGACCGAGCAGCAGCGCAAGCACTGGCTCCCGCGCCTGGCCTCCGGTGACGCGGTCGCGTCATTCGCGCTGACCGAACCGGACGCGGGGTCGGACCCGAGCCGGCTGGTCACGACCGCGCGGCAGGAAGATGGGGGCTGGATCATCGACGGCCTCAAGCGCTACATCACCAACGCCCCGATGGCCGACGTCTTCATGGTGTTCGCGCGCACGGACCCGCAGGCGCCGCCCGGCAAGGGCATCGGCGTATTCGTCGTGCCGGCTCGTACCGCCGGGGTGGTCGTGGCGGCCCGCGACCACAAGATGGGCCAAGCCGGCGCCTGGACCGCCGATGTCTCGTTCACCGGTGTCCGCGTGCCCGCGGACGCGCTCGTCGGAGAGGCGGCTCAGGCCGGCTACGCCACGGCCATGCGAAGCCTCGCGCACGGGCGCCTGGTGATCGCGGCGCTCTGCGTGGGCGTCGCGGCCAGGCTGGTCGATGAGAGCGTGGCCTACGCCAAGGAACGCTCCCAAGGCGGCCACAAGATCGGCGAGTACCAGCTCGTCCAGGCCATGCTGGCGGACTCGCACACCGAGTACCTCGCCGCCCGGTCCCTGGTGCTCGAGGCCGCCGCCGAGTACGACGCGGGTACCGACCGGCGGCTCGCTCCGTCGGCGGCCAAGTACTTCGCCAGCGAGGCCGTCGGGCGGATCGCCGACCGCGCGGTCCAGATCCACGGCGGCTCCGGGTACATCCGCGGCGTCCCTGTCGAAAGGCTCTACCGGGACGTGCGGCTGTTCCGGATCTACGAAGGCACCAGCCAGATCCAGCAACTCGTCATCGCCAGGGAACTGCTCCGCTGAACCAGCCCGTGACGATGCGCGTGATAGTTGTTGGCGGTGCGGGAGGCAACGGCTCTTGTCACTGAGCGGGGTGCGGCCGGCTGGCCCGCCCCGGACGCCGTCGGCCGGATACCGGGAGAACGACCATGCGGACCTGGAAGACCGGGCCGGGCCGGAGGTCCTCGGGGCACGCAGACGACGACATCTGCGGCCAGATCCCTGGAGCCCGGCCCGGCCGGGACGCCGACCGCGCGGTGACCGCGCTTTACCTGACGCACTACCGGTCATTGGTCAGGCTGGCGGCGCTGCTGGTGCCCGACCTGGCCACGGCGGAGGAAATCGTGCAGGACTCGTTCGCTGCCGTTTGCGGCGGGGGGCCCGCGCTGCCGGACGCCGACAGCACACTGCGCTGCCTGCGCCGTTCGGTCGTAGATCGCTCGCGTTCCGTGCCGCGATCGCACCCGAGCGCGGCGACCCGCCCGCCCGACCGGCAAGGCGGCGAGGATGAGGCTGGCCGCCAACTCGAACGCAC
>JASHVM010000043.1:0-8152 GCA_030044595.1 Streptosporangiaceae bacterium | reverse complement strand
CCCGGCAGGGTCAAGCCCGCGCTGCCCTGCTTGCCGATCAGCGCCCACAGCAGCAGCGTGGCCAAGATGGCGCCCAGGAACTGGGCCACGATATACCAGGGCACCCGCTTCCAGGGGAAGTCACCGCGCAGCGCGAAGGCGATGCTGACGGCGGGGTTGAGATGCGCGCCGGAGACGGCGCCCATGAACAAGATGATAGCCACCACCGTCAGGGCGGGCGCGACGACCCGCGCGCTGTAGGGGATGGCGTGGCCGCCGAAGCGGGCGTTGACCATTCCCCCGCCGACGGCGGCCAGGACGAGGAAGAAAGTCCCCAGCACCTCGGAGAACAAGCGCCGGTTCTCGTATCTGTCGTCCCAGAAGTCAACGGCCCGGGCGAACGAGTTCGGCTGCCCTATGGTCCGCAAGGCCACGTAGGCGTGATCGGCTAGTTGCCGCTCGGATTCGGTTAGCTCCCGCTCGGGGTCCCCGGGCTGGCCCGGCGTGGCCGGCTGGTTGGTCATCGTTCTCCTCCTCCGACTACCGGGACATCACCCGGTCGGTCTGGTCCCCGGCGCTGCGCGCCGCAACCACACGCGATGATCTACCGCAGGTGCGGGAACTTCGCTAGCAGGCAGCCTTCGCCGTGCCGTGCGTGACTCGGACCTGGGTCTCCAGTACGATCATGACGTTTCCGCCGGGATGATGTGTCCCGGCGCTTGCAGGCGCACCGCCCCTCGAGGAGAGACCATGCCGCTTGCCAGTTCATACAACTATCCGCTGCTCGATGCGTTCTGGACGATCCTCGAGATCTTTCTGTGGGTGATCTGGTTCTGGATCCTGATCTGGATATTCATCGACCTGTTCCGCAGCCGGGACCTGAGCGGCGGGGCCAAGGCCCTGTGGTTCCTGTTCATCCTGTTCATCCCGCTGATCGGTGTCCTGGTCTACCTGATCGTCCGCGGCGGGAGCATGCACGAACGGGCGATACAGCAGGCGCGGCAGCAGGACCAGGAATTCCGCAGCTACGTCCAGGACGTGGCGGGTTCGCAGCCCAGCACGGCCGACCAGCTGGCCAAGCTCGCTGACCTGCGCGACCGGGGCGTCATCACGCCCGCGGAGTTCGAGGCCCAGAAGGCTAAGATCCTGGCCTGAGCGCGATCCGCACGGCGGCGGGCCCGCTCAAGCCGACACCACGGTCACGATGGTGCGCCCGATCTTGATCTTGTCGCCTTTCTTCAGGCGCTGAGCCGCGAAGATGCGGCGCCCGTTGAGCCAGGTGCCGTTGGTCGAGCCGAGGTCCTCGACGTACCAGAGACCGTGGGCGAACTGAAACAGGGCATGGTGGCTGGAAGCATGCTCGTCGCTGACCGGCAGCGTGCCCTGGCGGCCGGCGGTGAAGTCGCCGCGGAAGACGCGGGTCTGGTCTCCGGCCTGGACGACAAGCGACTGGGTCGGGATCGCCTCGGCGAGGGTTTTGTCGTCCGGGGCGGTGACGGCGGACACGGCGGCCCGCCAGGCTTGCTGCTCCTGCTCGGTGAGGTCTTCCCACGCCGGGGCGGACGCGGGCAGGGCGCCGCGGTGGGCGTCGTAGGCGGTTCGGGCGAGGCGGTCAAGGTCAGCGCTGGTCACGTTCTGATGATGCCAGAGGCAGGGGGTGGGAGGAGACGACGGTGGCGGACCAGAGTCAGCACGGCACCGGAACCTGTGCGCCCGCGCGCCCGCGCGCCCGGGTCAGCGCGCGCCCGTGCGCCCGGGTCAGCAACGCATAGTCACGCGGCTCAGTCCCAGAGGATCGCTCCGCAGGCGGCACAGCTGCCCGTCTGGTAATCCCGGGCGTCGGGCGGGTGCGAGCACCCAGGCTGAGCCGCCGGTTCGGGCTCAGGTCTGGGCTCGGGCGCGGCCGGCGGGCCGGGTGGGGTGGGCTGAGGGACGGCTGGCCGCACCGGGGCGCCCGCCTGGCCGGTGCCGGGGGCGTCGCCCACGTAGTACCGCAGGGCCGTCCGGACGATCTCCCGGCACCACTCGGCGCGGCTCCACCCGGCGAATTCGGGCCGCGCCAGCACCTGGTCTATCCGCGCGGCATCAGCCTCGGAGACCTTGAGCCCAATGGGCACGCGGGCTGAATCTGGCAGCCTGGTACGCGCCATGCGTTCAACGTACCCGGATCCGCACGGGCCTATCGCTGGACCGTATGCGGGTGCCTCGGGCCGTACCGGTGCCGCGTCCTGGTGCGTACGCGCCGGCGCAGCCAAAAGAGCAGGGCAGCGGCAATCAGCGCGAGCACGGTGATCCGGACGGGAGAAGAGAAGCTGAAAATCTGGGCCGCCAGCCGGAGCACCGCCGCGCAGACGGCGAAGATCATTACCGTAGCGGCCGCGTAGGCCAATCCCCGTCGGACCATTTCGCACCCCTTTGTGCGCTTACATCCGCATCCGTCATTCAAGGTTAGGAAGCGAACGCTACGGGATCGTTACGGTCCAGCGGCGACCGAATATCCTGCCGTCCAGCCGGCCTTCGCTGTCATTTGCGCCCGCTGATCGCGAATCAACACCGGTCCATCGGCGCGGCGGAGGACGGCACCGGGATGATCGCGGACATCCGCGGCCCGGCCAGACAGGTTAGCACCGCTGCGGGCGAGGCGGCGGTGCCGGCCCGCTCTGGCGTAGCCTGCGGGTATCGAAGACGCTGGCCGAGTGTGGGATCGTTACGTCTTACGGAAGCGAAGGAGTCCGATGAGGCATGGCTGATCCGCCGCGTGACGGGGCCGGGGCGTCCCCGATGGGCAGCGCCGAGGACGGATCGCCCCAGACTGAGGCCGCTGCCTCCGCGGCGTTCGAGCCGAGGAACACCCGGCCGTGGCTGGAGATCCGCTTCGAGCAAGCGCTGAGCCTGTCCCGGATCGTGGTCGTCGTCCCGGTGATCGTCCTGCTTCTCGCCTCGATCTCGTCTTTCGCCTACGGGACCGACGTTTTCGTCAGGTCAGTGACGCGCGTCATCGATAACCCCGAGCTGACCAGCCACAACCTCGGGTTTCTGCTCCTGCTGACCGACCTGTTCCTGGTCGGCGCGACCCTCATGATCGCCGCCTTCGGTTTCTACGACCTGTTCATCATCAGGGTCGACGCTGACGGCTCGTCGCTGCGCCTGCCCGCCTGGCTGCGGATGAACGATCTCAACGATCTGAAGGCCAGGGTGATCTCGATGGTCATCCTGGTCGCGGCGGTCACCTTCGTGGACGTGGTCGTGGACTCCGAGGGCGGCGGGCTGAACACGCTCTACCTCGGCGCCGCGGTGGCGCTGGTGATTGCGGCGCTCACGGCGTTCCTCCGCTTCGTCCGCTGACGCGCACCGGACCGGAGCAGAGGGTAAAGGTCGCTTGACATGGGATGTACGTAAAGCTACCTTTACATCATGCGGAACCGGGTCCGGGAGCAGCGCCGGGACGCCGGGCAACGGGAGCAGCCCCCGGTCAGACGGTGAAGGAGACTGACATGACGACGCAACAGCTGAACCTGCTCGCCGTGATCAGCGCCGTGGTGTGCTGGGGCGCGTTCGTGGCCACCTGGCTTGCGGCCGAGAACTACAACCAAGGACGGGCTCCGGCGGAACGTACGCGTTCCCGGTTCGGATCGGCATTCACGCCGAGTGTCGTCATCGCCAGCGTGATCACCTTCGCGGTGCCCGCGGCAGACTGGCGCTCGCTGACCTTCCACACCCCCCCGGTCCGCATCCTGGGCCTGGTCATCCTGCTGGCCGCGACAGCGCTGACGATCTGGGCCAGGCTCGTGCTCGGCCTCATGTGGAGCGGCGCGCCCGCGGTCAAGGAGCAGCACCAACTCCGGACCAGCGGGCCGTACGCCATCACCAGGCATCCCATTTACACCGGGATCCTGGGCATGCTGCTCGGGACCGTGCTAGTAGCCGGGGCCGGCCGGTGGATCGTGCTCTTCTCCGTGATCCTGATACTGCTCGAGATAAAGATCCACATCGAAGAACGGCTCATGACGGCCGAGTTCCCTGACGACTACCCGCGGTACCGCCAGGTCGTGCCCCGGCTGGTACCCGGGCTGCGCCTGATCGGCAGGCACGGGGACGCCCAGCCGATAGCCGCCAGCCATTGACGCGAATCGGCGCGCTAGTACGCCCTCGCCGACCGGCACGTCGAACGCTGGAATCCGTGCGAGCGCAGAGGCCGCTGACGGGTTCCCGCGGTCACGCCTTGACCAGCGGCGTATCCACCAGATGCTCGGCGAGGAACCACGCCTCCAACTCGCCGGTGCGGATGACATCTGAGACCAGCAGGTCGTTGGTGCCGTCGTCACCCATCTCGGCGGCCCGGGCCGCGGCTTCGTGCGCGTCGATGAGGATGGTCTCGTGCGCCTCCAGCAGCCGGGACAGCATGGCCGGCACTTCCTCCACGCCGTCCGGCGCGCGCGGGATGCGCGTCAGCTCCGCCGCGAGCCGCGGGTCGCCGACGGCGACCCCGCCCAGGGTCTGCACCCGCTCGGCGATGGTATCCACCAGCGCAAGTTGCTCGCCGGCGTGCTTGTCCAGCAACAGGTGCAGCTGGTAAAAGGTCACGCCGCGAACCAGCCAGTGGTGCTTCTTGTACAGCGCGTGCAGGATCTGCGTGTCGGCCAGCAGGGCGTTCAGCCGCTGGCAGGAGTACATCCGGGTGTCGTAAGAAAGCCCCAGCGGAAACTGTCGCACCGTTCCGAACGCCTGGATTTCCGCGCCTTTTTGGTGCAGCCAGGGCTGGCTGTTGGCTTTCGCCTTCGCGGAAGAGCGGGATGCGGACTTTGCTGGGCTCATCGATTCTCCTCCTAGATGCGTCACGGGGCGATGGAGAGGCGGCTCTCCGCACGGCCTTCGGCGTGAGTTGACCTTCGTGATCAAACCCCCGGCCGGGTACGTGCTCGTGGAATCGTAAGCGCGGGGCCGTTCGGTCCATATCACCTGTTCGTGTCGGTCACGGGTCACATTGCCCGCTTCGCCGGGCGGCTTGATCTGCGGTAGTCATCCTCGAATTCGGCTGGGCCGCGGTAGCCCATGGTCCCGTCCAACCGGGACCGCTATACCAGGCAATGTACTCCACGGCGGCTCGGCGGGTCCCAGCGCGGGTCCGTCACGGAACCCGCCCGCATATGGGTGTGGATCACTTCACGTGACTGAGCAAGCCCGCAGCCTATCCTGGGCATTGGGCGCAGCGAGGACGAGGGTGAAGGGCGGCAGAGCGTGTTCCAGCGGTTCACCGACCGGGCGCGGCGGGTTGTGGTCCTGGCTCAGGAAGAAGCCAGGATGCTCAATCACAGCTACATCGGCACCGAGCACATCCTGCTCGGCCTCATCCACGAGGGCGAAGGTGTCGCGGCCAAGGCGCTGGAGTCGCTGGGCATCAGCCTGGACGCGGTACGGCAGCACGTCGAGGAGATCATCGGCCGCGGCGAGCAGGCGCCGTCCGGGCACATCCCGTTCACGCCCCGGGCCAAGAAGGTGCTCGAGTTGTCGCTGGCTGAATCCGTCCAGCTCGGCCACCACTACGTCGGCACCGAGCACATCCTGCTCGGCCTGATCCGCGAGGGCGACGGGGTGGCCGCGCGGGTCCTGTCGGGGCTGGGCGCCGACCTGGACGGGGTGCGCGAACAGGTGGTCCGGCTACTGGACGAGTACCGGCGCAGGCACGGGCACCGGACCGGGTAATGAGGCTGCCTGACCATCCTGTTCACCCGTCCTGGGTGGCGTCGTCAAGGTCACCTTGACCCGATCGGCCGTCAGGGATACCTTGACGACATGACCGACTCTCGAACACCCGCGGCAAGCGCCACCCGGCCGGAGACCACCTTGTGCTGCTCGTTCTGCAACAAGGACAGCAAGGCAGTCGCCAAGCTCATCGCCGGCCCGGGCGTTTACATCTGTAACGAATGCGTAGAGCTGTGCAACCACATCCTCGCCGAGGAACTGGTCCCCAAGGTCGGCGGGTGGAATGAGCGGCCAGATGCCGAGCTGCTCGCGAGCCTGGCGCGGATTCAAGCGGTGGTTTCCCAGGTCGACGCCGCAGTGCACGACCACGTGGAAATCTTGCGCGGCCGGGGCGTCAGCTGGACCCGGATCGGCGAGGCGCTTGGCGTGTCGAAGCAGGCCGCGTGGGAGCGGTTCTCCGGAGAGGACTGAGGCCGGGCTCGGGATACGACCCCGAGGGAGCGAGTTCTGCGTCGGCCATTTCGGCTGAGCGGGCCGGGTACGGTCTGGCCGCGACCGCCGCGGGGCCAGCCTGGCCGCGTGGCGGCTCAGCCGTCCGCGGGGACGGGCGGAGCCCAGCCCGGCCGCGGGATGAGGCAGAACGGGTGACCGGCCAGGTCGGCGTAGACATTTTCGCCGCCGAGCTTCCTCGCCCCAAGAGCCAGTACGCGGGGCTCGGCTGAGGCTACATCCTCAACCATGACATCCAGGTGGAACTGCTGAGGCACGGCAGGATCAGGCCAGGTCGGCGGGCTGTGGTCCGGGGCGAGCTGGAAGGCCAGGCCTGACGACGTGTCGTTGGCGGCGACGACTACCCAGTCGTCGCTTTGGTAGGTGATCGGCTGCCCGAGCAACCGGGAGTAGAACGCCGCCAAGGCCGCCGGGTCAGGGCAGTCGAGCACGACGTGGTGCAGCCGTCCGAGCATGCCGTCAGCATGACAGATGCGTATGGCCGGTGGGCGGATTACTGGCGGGCGTAGGCGGCTGCGGCCTCCTTGGCCAGGTCGGCGAAGGGCTGACCGCTGACGTCGATGACGACGCGCTTGACCGTGCCCCCGGTGAAGGCCCAGGGCCGCTGGCCAGGGTAGTCGTCGGCGACGGGCTCGGCCCCGGAGCGTCCGACGACCAGGCCGCCGCCGCCGAGCCCGAACTTTCCCGGCTGGGTCAGGATTGTGCCATTGCCCACGTCCTGATCCCGGATGTGCAGGGTCAGCGTTCCCTGCGGGGGCATCGTGTCGCCCTGGCGCTCAAAGGACGCGGACAGCACGACCGGGCCGGACGGGATCTGCTGGCTGGACTCCACGACCTGCACGGCGTCGCCGACGAAGTTGTAGGCGTAGGCGAGCTTGCCGTCCTTGACGTAAAGGGCGTGGCCGCCGAATCGCGAGCCCTGGGAGAACAGCACCCCGCCCGCGTCCTCCGAATCGATCTCCACCTCCGCGGCGATCGTGTAGGACCGGCCACGGATGTTGGGGGCCTGCGACTCGGGCACCTCCGCGCCGCCGGGGAAGTAGGTGTAGCGGGCCCGGGGTTCGGACAGCTCCGGCCGGGGGGTGGTGAAGGCCTCCACGGCGTTGCGGGTTTCCAGTGGCAGCGCCTGGTACCTCCCGGCCTCGACCCACCACATGTCGATGAGTTCCCGTAGCCGATCTGGTTCTTGGTCGGCCAGGTCGTGGCATTCACTCGGGTCCCGGTCGGTGTTGAACAGTTCCCACCGCTGGCTGGAGAAGTGGCCCCAGGCGTTCGGCGCCGCCGGGCCTAGACTGGATGCTTTCCAGCCCCGGTGCCACAGGGCGCGGGTGCCGAGCATCGAGTAGAACTGGGTTTCCTTGCCGGTATCGGCGCTGGGGTCATCGAAGCTCGCGACGAAGCTGATTCCCTCCAGCGGCTTTTGCGGGTAGCCGTTCACCACTGCCGGCAGTTCGACCCCGAGAGCCTCGTATAGGGTCGGCACGATGTCGACGGCGTGACAGTACTGGCGCCGGACTCCCCCGCGTGCCTGGATACCGGCTGGCCAGGAGACGATCAGCGGGTCGGCGGTGCCGCCGCGCAGGTTCCCGTACCGTTTCCACATCTTGAACGGCGTGTTGAACGCCCACGCCCACCCGGTGGGGTAGTGGTTGTAGGTCCGCGTGCCCCCCAGCTCGTCGAGGAGCTTGAGGTTTTCCTCGATGGTGTCGGGCAGGCCGTTGAAGAACTTGTTCTCGTTGACCGAGCCGTTCGGGCCGCCCTCACCGGACGCGCCGTTGTCAGAGACGACGACCACGATCGTGTTGTCGAGCTGGCCGGTGCGCTCCAGGTAGTCCAGCAGTCGCCCGATCTCGTGGTCGGCGTGGCTCAGGAACCCGGCGTACACCTCCGCCATCCGCGCGAACAGTCGCTTCTCCTGATCGGACAGCGAGTCCCACGGCCGGACAGTGTCCAGTTCCGG
>JASHVM010000421.1:0-4109 GCA_030044595.1 Streptosporangiaceae bacterium | reverse complement strand
CAGCTGCTCGAGCTGCTCACCGCGCTGCTGGCCGGCCGCAAGCCCCAGATCCCGTCGCACAGCGTCTGTTACGACTGCAAGCTGCGCGGCACCTCGTGCGTCATGGTGGCCCGCGGCATCGGCTGCCTGGGGCCGGTCACCCAGGCCGGCTGCGGAGCCATCTGCCCCGCGTTCGGCCGGGGATGCTACGGCTGCTTCGGCCCGGTGGCCAACCCGAACCTGGCCGCGCTGACGGCGCAGCTGCGCCGCCTCGGCATGACCGAGCAAGAGGTGAGCCGGGTGTTCGCCACGTTCAACGCGGCGTCGCCCGCTCTCACACGTGAAAGGAGTGACCGTGATGAGCAATCAACTCGTGCTGGTGATCGGGGGTAACTTCGGCGGGTTCACCGCGGCGCTGGAAGCCAAGGCCGAGCTGAGCGGCGACGTCGACGTCACCGTGGTGTCGGCGACCGACCGCTTCTTGTTCAGCCCGTCGCTGATCTGGCTGCCGTTCGGCAAGCGCAGCGCCGGCGACATCACCTTCCCGCTGCGACCGGTCCTGGAAGCGCACGGCGTCGGCTTCGTGCACGCCAAGGCGACCGCCATCGATCCGGCGGCCCGGGCGGTCATCACCACCAGCGGACGCTACAACTACGACTACCTGGTGATCGCCACCGGGTACCGCAACAACTTCGACGTGGTCCCGGGGCTCGGCCCGGACGGCCCCGCGCAGACGATCACGACTCTCGCCGATGCCGAGCAGGCCGGCCTCGCCTGGGCCAGGTTCCTGAACGACCCGGGTCCGGTGGTGATCGGCGCCACGCAGGGCGCGAGCTGCTTCGGCGCGGCGTACGAGTTCTTGTTCAACGCCTCTCACCAGCTGCGCAAGGCAAAGCTGCACGGCCGGGCGCCGCTGACGTTCGTGACCGCCGAACCCTTCCTCGGTCACTTCGGCATCGGCGGCCTGCCCGGCGGCGAGAAGCTGCTGGACCTGTTGCTGCGCAAGGAAGGCATCACGGCCGTCACCGGCGCCGCGATGGACGAGGTCACCGGCGATCGGGTCAAGCTGGCCGACGGCACCCGGATCCCGTTCCGGTACGCCATGGTGGTGCCGCCCTTCGTCGGGCAGGACGTCGTGCGGGCCACGCCCGGGCTCGCCGACGACAAGGGCTACGTCCCGGTCGAGGACACCTACCAGTCAAAGGCCTACCCGGAGATCTACGCGGTCGGCATCGCCGCGCAGGTGCCCGTTCCCTGGCAAACGGCCGTGCCGATCGGGATCCCCAGGACCGGGTTCCCGGTCGAGTCCATGGCCAAGGTCGCCGCCCGGAACATCACCGCGGCGATCAAGGGCGAGCCGCTCACCAGCCATAAGGAGTTTGCCGAGATGGCGGCGGTCTGCATGATGGACGCCGGCAACAACGGCGTGCTGATCCTGGCGGACCACATGCTCCCGCCCCGCAAGGGCGGCGTCATGATCCCAGGACCCGAGATCCACGCGATGAAGGTCGCCTTCGAGAAGTACTACCTGTGGAAGAGCCGCCACGGCTACGTCCGGCTGCCGTAAGGCGATGGCCGCCGCAGGCCCCGGAGCGCGTGGTTTCGGCGCGGTCAGGCCGTTCGGCGTGGAAGGCCGGGAACTACGTCTCTACGGGCCGGGACGCCGCGGCCGGATGCTGGGGGCATGAAGCCGAGATTTCCGCTTACCGGCGCCGACACGAGCGCGACGGGATCGGGGGGGACACCGCGGGATGACGTGCGGCCAGAATCGGCAGCCGGGTACCAGGACCGTGCGTGCTGCTGTCCGGCGCCGCCCGTGGTGCGGGTCATCATGCCGCCGACCCCCCGGCGACGGCATTCAGTGGACCTGCTGCTGTGCGGTCATCATTACCGCGTCTCCCGGCAGGCTCTGACGGCCGCGCGGGCCCGCATAGAAAACCTGCCGGGCATGGCCGACGCCGCGGCGGCCGCGTTGCTGGAGGCCGTTCAGCGGGAGCACGCGGAAGTCGGATGACGCGCCGTTATCTCGCGGGACCTATGACTCTGCCCGGCGCCTGCCGCCGAAGGTTCGATACGCGCTCATGAGCGGATACTCGTACGGTCACGCGGAACGTACTCTGGCGACGATTCGCCTGCTCGAGGCGGAGACGAGGGAACTGCTCGGCCGCGAGGAGCAGCTGGATCCGGAACAGGCGGAGTGGCTGCGCGGGGCCGCCGAGTCAGCGTCCCGGCGGCTGCGCTCCGGTAACGCCGAAGGGCAGGCGCGCGGCCCGGCTGGCCTCGGCTGATCAGGCGCTTCGGCCCGAAGCGTCACTCCGCGTCCTTGCGGCCGAAGGCGCGCTTGGCGACCGAGGCGGTCGCGATCGCGGCGAACAGCGCCACGACCACCACCGACGGTATGACCGTGACCTGCAACGGCGATCTGGTGAAGGTCATGTTGCCGCCGAAGATGCCATCGAACAGCACCGCGAGCCACATCATCACGATGCTCACGGTGGCCCAGAACCCGGGAACCAGAAGCCGGGACGCAACGTCCTGGCCAACGGGTGTGCCGGCGGAGGGCTCATGCGTCATCACCGTCATGACATCCTCCTCTCCTCACTTTCATCCGTACCGCGGTCGGCGTTTGCCGCCCGGTTATGGAGCTGGGCCGTATTCGGATCCAGAACGGCCGGTTCACGGCGGTGGCCCACGGGCGCAGGCCAAGCCGGGTCAAGCGCCGGATCTCCGCCTGTTCGTCGATGACCTCCACGCGGCCGGTGACCAGGACACTCCATCCGGACTGGGTGCGCTCGTCGTACTCGTCCGCCTCGAAGGCGACCAGGTTCTGACCCTCGGCCGCGGACAGCTTCGACCCGCGGGCCGTGCGGAAGACCGGATTCGCGCCGTCCATGACGTGGTTGACCGGCAGGACCACGATCTCGCCGTCGGCGAAGAAACTGACCCGTCCGACCGGAACCGTGGCCAGCAGCCGTAGGCACCGGTCGAACGGCAGTATCTCGAGGCCAGCGTGATCGGTCGGGTAGCTTGCCATGTCACGCTCCGCTGGGAGAGGGCGGCGCCGCCGCGCGATCGGGTGCCGCGCGATCGGGTGCCGCAATCGACGCTGGTCCGGTGGACGGGCGCCGGCCACCGGCGGACGTCCCGGGAACGGAGGTCTTTCGGCCCGGAGCGCGGCCACCTGGCCGGTAACCGGCGGCCCGCGCCGATGTCGGCGAGGATGGCGGCCGCCACGACGCCCACGGCCTCGGCGACGGCCGGGGTCAGGCCGGTGCCCTGGGTCAGGTCGGCTGCTTCGATCGCGTGCACGATCAGCCGGCCGGGCATCCGGTTCAGGGCCACGGCCAGGGCGATCGCGTCGTCGAGGCCGAAGCCGTGCGAGCTCGCCGTTCGCGCGGCAGCACCGGCAGGCCGGTCCACCACGAAACGGTGGGCACGGCCCGGATGCGCCGGCTGGGCGCGTACCGCGTCCACGACCACGGCGAGCGCCGCCCCGGTCCAGGCCTCGATCAGCCGGGCAGGTTCGCCGTCGGTGGTGACGAGTTCTACGCCGGGCGGTACCAGGTCGCGCAGCTGGCCGACCACGGCGGGCCCGGCACCGTCGTCGCGGCGGAACTCGTTGCCGACGCCGATCACGATGACCGGCCCGCAGCCGGGATCTGGCACGGGAAACCACCGTCCGTTCGGAAATCAATAATGATCTTTCTACGGTCAGGTCGAGGAAGTGAGCCGAGCAGGAGATGCAGGGGTCGTAGTTGCGGATGGCCTGCTCGCACTGGCGGGTGAGCTCGGCGTCGTCGAGGCCGAGGCGGGCCTCCGCGAAGGCCCGCAGGTCCGCCTCGATGGCCGCCTGGTTCTGCGACGTGGGGGGGACGATGCGGGCGCTGGCGATGAGGCCGTCCGCGCCGATCTCGTACCGGTGGTACAGGGTGCCCCGGGGCGCCTCGGTGACGCCGCGGCCCACGCCGGCCCGCGGCGGTACCCCGGCGGCCGGGGGGTCGGGCGGCTCGTAGGCCTCGATGAGCCGCAGCGCCTCGTCGACCGCGTACACCGTCTCCACGGCCCGGACGACGATGCTCCGGAACGGATTGTCGCAGGCCGGGCCGAGCCCGGCGGCGCGAGCGGCCTCG
>JASHVM010000420.1:0-7632 GCA_030044595.1 Streptosporangiaceae bacterium | reverse complement strand
GGCGGGTGTCCTGGCTACGGTCATGGCGTTGCCCGTGGCGATGCTGGCCGTCCGGCACGCCGGCCGGGTCGGGCATTTCCTCGAGCGGAGCACCTACCTGGTCCTGGCCATGCCGGGCGTGGTCATCGCCTTCGCCCTGTACTACTTCACCGAGCGCTACGCGGCCGGGTTCGCCGACGGGACGGCGCCCCTGCTGGTGGTCTGCTACGCGATCATGTTCTTCCCGCTGGCGTTGGTGGGGGTCAAGGCGTCGCTGGCCCGGGCGCCGGTCAGCCTGGACGAAGTGGCCAGGTCACTGGGACAGCGCAGGCTCGCGGTCTTGTTCCGGGTCACCCTGCGCCTCGCCGGGCCGGGCCTGGTGGCCGCGTTCTGCCTGGTCTTCTTGTCGGCTGTCACCGAGCTGACCGCCACCTTGCTGCTGATCCCGACCAACACCCAGACGCTGGCCACGCAGTTCTGGTCGTATGAGTCCAACCTTTCCTACAGCCAGGCCGCGCCGTTCGCCCTGGTGATGATCATCGTCGCCGCCGTGCCCAGCTACGTGCTGGGGCGATTCTTCAATCGCCCGGTCAACCCGCGAGGATGAGGGCATGCGGCAAGTAGCGGTGACCGGCCTGCACAAGTCGTTCGGCGCGCACCGGGTCCTGGCCGGCGTGGACCTCGAAGTGCCCGCGGGATCCCTGACGGCCATCCTCGGCCCCTCAGGCAGCGGCAAGACGACCTTGCTACGGCTGCTGGCCGGCTTCGAACGCCCGGACGCCGGCACGATCACGATCGGCGATGCCGTCGTGGACGGACCCGGCGCGTACGTGGTGCCTGAGCGACGCCGTATCGGTTACGTTCCGCAAGAAGGCAGCCTGTTCCCGCATCTCACGGTCCAAGCCAACGTCGGGTTCGGGCTGACCGCCCGCGAGCGCCGTGGCGGCCGGGTCGCGACCATGCTCGATCTGGTCGGCCTGGGCGGGCTCGGCAAGCGGTACCCGCATCAGCTGTCCGGCGGCCAGCAGCAGCGGGTCGCGCTGGCCCGCGCCCTGGCCATCGAGCCGGCCGTGGTGCTGCTCGACGAGCCGTTCGCGTCGCTGGACGCTCACCTGCGGGCCAGCGTCCGCTCCGACGTCCAGGACATCTTCCGCCGGGCCGGCACCACGGCCGTCTTGGTGACCCACGACCAGGACGAGGCCCTTTCGGTCGCCGACCGGGTTGCGGCGCTGCGCGACGGGAAGATCGCGCAGTACGCCGCGCCCGAGGACCTCTACACCCGGCCGGTCGACGCCGAGCTGGCCAGCTTCATCGGGGACGCGAACCTGCTCGCGGGCGTGCTCAGCGCGGGTGTGGTCAAGACGCCCCTCGGCCGCCACCTGGTTGACGCCCACGGAACCGTCGCCGTGCGAGACGGCCAGGTCACGGCCCTGATCCGGCCCGAGCAGATCGACCTTGAGCCCGGTGCGGACGGCGTGCCGGGCCGGGTCACCTCCTACGGCTACCACGGCCACGACGCCGTGGTTCACGTGCAGACCGAGCACGACGCCGAGGGCCGGGCGATCATCGTGCGCATCGTCGGAGGACGCGACCTGCCGGCCGGCACTCCGGTGGCGCTGCGCGTCCGCGGCCCGGTCCTGGTGTGGCCCCGAGATTAGCTGCGCCGGCTCTTGAGCTAGCCGACCCCGGCCGCGCGGGTGATGGTCCCCAGCAGCAGGCCGAGCATCTCGGCGAAGCGGGCGTCGGGGTCACCGAAGATCACCTCGCCGGCCGCGACAGCGAGCGGCGCGGCCTCCGGCCCGATGAGCTCGGCGCGGCGGTCCAGGGAGTAACGGTCGTCGCCGGACGCGGTCATCTGGGCCACCGCTTGCTCCTCGACGCAGAACCCGATCGTGAAGCAGTGGACGAGTAGCAGGCTCCGTACCGCGTCGTCCAGCGTGAACCCCTGGGAGATGAAGTTCTCGAACGTGGTCTCCTGGCGCCTGACCACGGCGGGATCGGTCAGCGTCGTACCGCTGAACGCCTTAGCCCCGTCGCGGTGCCCGAGCAGCTCCCGGCGCACGGTCGAGGCGTAGGTCACCGTCACTTCCCGCCAGGGCAGCCCGGCCGGCAGCCCGGCCATCACTTCGCCCACGTGCCGCCAGACCTGGGTCGCCATCTCGTCCAGCAGCGCCTGCTTGCTGCGCACGTGCCAGTACAGCGCGGGCGCCTGGACCCCGAGCCGGGACGCCAGGGCACGCACCGTCAGGCCGTCCATACCCGCCTCGTCGAGCAGGTCGAAAGCGGCCTGCACGATGGCGGCCTTGGTCAGTCCGGCGGGCATGGCTTGACAGTTTAACAGTGTTAAGGCACGATCAGAAGCGTCACTTAACATTGTTAAATGGGAGGCCATGATGAAAGCGGCGGTCTTGCACTCGGCCGACTCCGCCCCGGTCTACGCGGACTTCGAGGAGCCCGTGGCCGGCGAGAGCAGCCTGCTTGTGGATCTGGTGGCCGCGGGGATCCACCCGAACACGCGGTCGGTGGCGGCCGGCCGCCACTACACCCGCGATGCGGCCTTCCCGGTCATTCCCGGCCTGAACGCGGTGGCCCGGACGGCCGAGGGCGCGCTGGTCTTCACCGGATCCGGCCACCCGCCGTACGGGACCTTCGCCGAGCGCTTCGCCTCGCCCGACGCGATGCGGTTCCCGCTCCCGGACGGGGCGCAGCCCGAGGCCGTCGCCGCGGGCGTCAACCCGGGCCTGGCGTCCTGGCTGCCGCTGACCGCCCGGCAGGCCGAGGTCGGCCGGCTCGACACCGTACTGATCCTGGGCGTCACCGGCATGGCCGGCTTCCTGGCCGCTCAGAACGCCAGGCTGCTTGGCGCCGCCCGCGTCGTCGGCGCCGGACGGAGCAGGCCGAGGCTGGAGCGCGCCGCCGCGGCGGGCGCGCAGACGCTGGCCCTCACCGGTGACCGGGACGCCGACGCCGAGGCCCTCGCCGGGGCGCTCCCTGACGCGCCCGGCTTGGTGCTCGACTTCGTGTGGGGACCGGTCGCCGAGACCGCGTTCCGAGCCCTCGGCCGCCAAGGACCCGGCGAGGACACCGCCGATATCAAATACGTCCAGATCGGCGCGCTCGGCGGAGCCGAGGCGGGCGTTCCCTCCTCGCTGCTGCGCAGCAGGAAGCTGACGATATCGGGCAGCGGGGCCGGCTCCGTGCCCGCGGCTCACATCAAAGCCCAGATCCCGGCCTACATCCAGCTGATCGCCGATGGCCAGGTCGAGGTGCCGTACCGTACCTTCCCGCTGTCCGCCGTCAGCGAGGCCTGGGCCGCCTCCGCCGAATCCGGCCCGCGCGTCGTCCTCGTCCCGGGCTGACCTACGCCGCCCCGTTCACGTCGGCGAAGACACCCTCGTGCCTGGCGTAGTCGTAGTGGTAGACCTCCCGGCCGCCGACGAAGGCGCGCTCGGCGCGGCTCATCACGTCCAGCGGGTCGCCGGACCAGATCACCACGTCGGCGTCCTTGCCCACCGAGAGCGAGCCGATCCGGTCGGCGCAGCCGATGATCCGCGCCGGGTTGATGGTGACCGAGCGGAGGGCGGTCACGCGGTCCAGGCCCTCCTTGACCGCGAGCGTGGCCTGATAGATGAGGAAGTGGATCGGCACGACCGGGTGGTCCGTGGTGATCGCGATGGTCACCCCGGCCGCCGCCAGCCGGCCCGGGTTAGCCAGCGACCGGTTGCGCAGTTCGACCTTGGACCTGCTGGTGAACAGCGGACCGATGACCACCGGGATCGACGCGGCGGCGATCTGATCGGCCAGCAGATGCGCCTCGGTGCCATGGTCGATCACCAGCTCATAGCCGAACTCCCTGGCCATCCGCATCGCAGTCGCGATGTCGTCGGCGCGGTGGCAGTGCTGCCGCCAGGGGATCTCTCTGCGCAGCACCCGGCTGAGCGCCTCGAGTTTAAGGTCGCGTTCCACCGGCGGCCGTTCGGAAGAAGGATTTTCTTCGGCGGCGGCCAGCTTGGCCTGGTAGTTCAGGGCCGCGACGAACGCGCTGCGGATCACGGCGGCGGTGCCCAGCCTGGTCGACGGGGTCTCGTTGCGCTCGCCGTACACCCGCTTGGGGTTCTCGCCGAGGGCGGACTTCAGGCCGGCCGGCTCGCGCAGCACCATCTCGTCCACCGTGCGGCCCCAGCACTTGATCGCCGCGGTCTGCCCGCCGATCGGGTTAGCCGAGCCCGGGTTGATGTTGACCGCGAGCACGCCGCCTGTGATGGCGTCGCGGAAGCCCTGCTCGGCCGGGTTGATCGCGTCCAGCGCGCGAACCTGCGCGGTGACCGGATCGGTCCTCTCGTTGGTGTCCTGGCCCGCCCAGCCCTCTGCCTCCTCGTGTACGCCCAGGTGGGCGTGCGCGTCGATGAAGCCGGGCAGCACCCATTTGCCTGTCGCGTCGACCACGTCCACGCCGGCCGGCACGGTGCAGCCGGGACCCTCGACCGCCACGATCTTCCCGTCCTGCAGCAAGACGATCCCGGGTTCGATCGGCTCTCCTTCGACCGGGACGACCCGGCCCCCCGCGATGGCGGTGCCCTTGCTCGTCTCAGTCACGCTTCGCCCCTCGACGTCCGGCTTGTCCCGGTCATCTTAGTGGGCCACGCACCTAGCGCCGGAGAAGCCGTCGAGCCGCCGTCCGCATCCTGGCCATTAACTGCACCTCGTCGATCGCGTTGAACTCCTCGTTGCTCAGCTCGATGGACACCGCGCCGATGTTCTCCTCGGCGTGCTGGGCCGAGCCAGTGCCCGGAATGGGCAGGATCTGCGGGGAAATGGCCAGCAGCCAGGCGAGCACGACCTGGTAATGCGTCGCGTTGTGCCGCTCGGCGGTAGTGGCCACGGGCACGTTCCTGGCGGCCTCCTGGACCGGCGCCCAGGGCAGGAACACCAGCTGCTCCTGCTCGCACAGATCGACCATGGACGAAGACCGCCGGTCGGCCACGTTGAACCTGTTCTGCACCGACACGATCGGGACGATCCGCTGCGCCTCGCGGAGTTGCCCCTCCGACACGTTGGAGACGCCGACGTGGCGGATCTTGCCCTCGTCTTTCAGCTCGGCGAGCGCGCCGATCGACTCGGCCAGCGGCACCGCCGGGTCGGGCCGGTGGAGCTGGTACAGCGGGATCCGCTCGAGCTTGAGCCTGCGCAGGCTGCCCTCGCACGCCTGCCGCAGATGCTCCGGGCGCCCGTCGGGGTCCCAGCGGTTCGGGCCGGGCCGGACCAGCCCGCCCTTGGTCGCGATGACCAGGTCGTCCGGGTACGGGTACAGCGCCTCGGCGATCAGGTTCTCGCTGACCTCCGGGCCGTAGGAGTCGGCGGTATCGATGAAGTTGACGCCAAGTTCCACTACGCGCCGCAGCGTCTCGATGGCCCGGTCCCGGCTGGGCGGGTCGCCCCAGATGCCACGTCCGGTAATCCGCATCGCGCCGAACCCGAGGCGGTTGACGGTCAGGTCGCCGCCGATATCGATGGTGCCGGCCGCCGCGGCGGTTCCTTGCGTGCTCATGGGATACCTCCCTAGGCGCTGATTTTGGCTCTGGCCATGGCCAATTTAACCGCCTTCGACAGGGTTTCGATGTCGTAGGCGCCGTAATGCCGCATGCCGTTGACGAAGAACGTGGGCGTCCCGGAAACGCTGGAAAGGTCGGCGGAGTCCACATCCTCGGCCACGCGCGCCGCGCCGGCGTGCTTGCGCAGGTCGGCGGTGAATCGCTCGACGTCAAGGCCGAGCGAGCTCGCGTACCCGATCAGGTCACGCGCGGTGAGCGCGTCCTGGCGGTCGAGGAGCAGGTCGTGCATCTCCCAGAACGCGCCCTGCTTGCCGGCCGCCTCCGCGGCTTCGGCGGCTTGCTGCGCGTGCGGATGGACGTCGTTCAGCGGCAGGTGCCGCCACACGTACCGCACGTCGCCGAAGTCCCTGAGCAGCTCCCGCACGGCAGGCTCGGCCAGGCCGCAGTAGGGGCACTCGAAGTCCCCGTATTCCACGACGGTGACCGGCGCCTTGCCCGGCCCGCGGATGTGATCGCGCCCCTCGTCGACCGGCACCACCAGGTCGGTGATGACCTCGGCCGTGCCCAGCAGCGCCCGCAGCCGCGGCCGGACGGGCAGCCGGTTCACCGCCCGGAAGATGATCCAGGTCAGCGCCGTCGCGGCCAGCGCGGCCGACAAGATGCCGAGCTTCGCCTCGGCCAGCTCGGTGCCCTGCAGCGCCAGCGAGGCGATCAGCAGCGAGACGGTGAAGCCGATCCCGGCGACCGCGCCGGCTCCGATGACCGCGCCCCAGCCGACCGGCGGCCGCAGCCGCCCGCGGCTGACCCGGGTGGTCACCCACGCGACGCCCGAAGTGCCGACCGGCTTGCCGACCAGGTAGCCGATCAAGATGCCGAGCGTGACCGGCGAGGTGTAGGCCCGGGCCAGGAAGCTGGCACTGATCGCGATCCCGGCGTTGGCCAGCGCGAACACCGGCACGATGACGTAACTCGACCACGGGTGGTAGATCTGCGCGAGCCGGTCGTTCGGCGAGATCGCGGTCCGCACCCCTTCCCGGGCCGACTGCGCCAGCTCCGCCGTAGGCTGCTCGCGGAACATCCGGAACGCCTCGGACGCCTGCTCCAGCGAGGCCCGGCTCGCCGGGTAGGCGTACGTCAGCAGCCCCATGACCAGCCCCACGACGACCGGATCCACGCCCGACTTGAAGAACGCCACCCAGGCCGCGACCCCGATCAGCGCGTACGCCGGCCCGGACCGCACGCCCCTGGCCCTGATCACCACCACCAGGAGCA
Organism: Streptosporangiaceae bacterium; assembly: GCA_030044595.1. Taxonomy (GTDB): domain Bacteria; phylum Actinomycetota; class Actinomycetes; order Streptosporangiales; family Streptosporangiaceae; genus Palsa-504. Next base: position 829 of record JASHVM010000420.1, on the reverse strand, counting down.
GGAACCCGATCCCGGACAGCAACGGCACCACCTGGATGCGCCCGCTGTAGAAGATGGCGATAACCGTGATCCCCGCCAGGTCGTCGACCACGGAGAAGGTCAGCAGGTAGGTGCGGACGCGATCCGGCAGCCTGCGGCCGACCAGGGCCAGCGCGCCGAGCGCGAACGCGGTATCGGTCGCCATGGACATGCCCCACGCGTGCACCGCAGGCCGCCCGGCGTTCACGATCAGGTAGATGCTGATCGGCACGACCATGCCGCCGAGCCCGATCAGGACCGGCAGCGTGAGCCTGCTCCGCACCCGCAGCTCGCCCATGTCCCATTCGCGCCGCGCCTCCAGCCCGACCACCAGGAAGAACAGCGCCATCAGCCCGGAGTTCACGAACTCGCGCAGGTCCATGCCCAGGCCCGAGCCGCCCACCAATACCGACAGCTTGGTGGACCACACCTTGTCGTAGCCGGACAGGCTGACGTTCGCCCAGACCAGGGCCGCGACGGTGGCGGCGGCCAGCACCGAGGCGCTGCCGGTCTCGGTGCGCAGGAAGGACCGCAGCGGCGTTTCCATCCGCCGGGCCCAGGCCGTCCGCCCGGAAAACAGCGCCCCGGCGGAAGACTCGGCGGAAGACCCGGCAGAAGACCCGGCAGAAGACTCGGCGGACGCCGGCTCGGTCACGGGACGCTCACCTCCCTGGTTTCCCCGCCTCAGGAAACGCCAGCCACTCCCGTAGCCATCCCGCCCCCCGGACCCGGCCCAATTTTCCCAGATCCCCCAAGACCGGCAACCGCGGCCCTGCCCAGATCGCCCAAGACCCTTGCCGACCCTCGCCGA
>JASHVM010000419.1:0-7614 GCA_030044595.1 Streptosporangiaceae bacterium | reverse complement strand
CCGCAGGTCGTCCGCACGCCGAGCGCCTCGATCCTGGCCAGCTCACCCGCCAGCACATCCCGGGGCAGACGGTACGCGGGGATGCCGTAGCGCATCATCCCGCCCGGTTCGGCGCCGGCGTCACGGATCTCGACCTCGTGTCCCCGGCGCGCCAGGTGATAGGCCGCCGACAGGCCACTCGGGCCGGCCCCGATGACGAGTACCCGCTTACCCGTGCCGGCCGGCGGGGGATCGAACCGCCACCCGCGGTCAAGGGCCAGATCGCCGAGGAACCGCTCAACCGAATGGATCGAGACCGAGCTGTCGAGCTCGGCCCGGTTGCAGGCGCCCTCACATGGGTGATAACAGACCCGGCCGTGGATGGCCGGGAAGGGATTGTCGGCGGTCAGCTGCCGCCAGGCCCGCTCAGGCTCGCCCGCCCGGCTGCTGGCCAGCCAGGCCTGGATATTCTCCCCGGCCGGGCAGCCCGCGTTGCACGGCGGGAGCAGGTCACCGTAGACCGGCGTGCGCGTCCGCAGCGGGCCGGCCAGCGCGGCGCCGTGCAGCAGGTCCGGCAGCGGCGTCAGGTCACGCGGCGGATGGGTCATCGGCCGGGTCCCTTTCTTCGACGGCGAGCATGCCCTCAGTCTGTCGCGCCATGGCACCGGGTGGGAAGAACGGGCCGTTACAGCTGATCAGCTGAGTGGGCCGGTTAGAGCTGCTGGCCGACCAGGGTGGCCAGGTCGGCGAGTCGGCAGGTGTATCCCCATTCGTTGTCGTACCAGCCGAATACCTTGGCCAGGGTCCCGGAGGCCTGGGTCAGCGCGGAGTCGAATACGCATGAGGCGGGGTCGCCGATGATGTCGCGGGAGACGATCGGGTCGGTGCTGTACCGGATGATGCCGGCCAGCGGGCCGGCCGCGGCGGCGGCGAACGCTTGGTTGATGGCCTCGGCGGTGACGTCGCGGCGGAGCACGACGGCCAGGTCGGTCAGCGACCCGTCCTCGACCGGGACGCGGACGGCGACCCCGTCCAGCTTCCCGGCCAGGGCGGGGATGACCTCGCCGGTGGCGCGGGCCGCGCCGGTGCTGGTGGGCACGATGCTGACCGCCGCGGACCGGGCCCGCCGCAGGTCCTTGTGCGGCCCGTCCAGCAGCATCTGGTCCCCGGTGTAGGCGTGCACCGTGGTCATGAACCCGCGGGCCACACCGAACGCGTCGTGCAGCACCTTGACCATCGGGGCCACGCAGTTGGTGGTGCAGGACGCGGCGGAGATCACGTCATGCCGGGCCGGGTCATAGCCGCTATCGTTGACCCCGGGGACCACGGTCAGGTCCACGCCCTGGCCCGGAGCCGAGATCAGCACCTTCCGCGCGCCGCCCTTCAGGTGCACCGCCGCGCCGTCCCGGCTGCGGAACTTGCCGGTCGACTCGACCACCACCTCCGCGCCCAGCTCGCCCCAGTCGATCCGCGCCGGGTCCCGCTCGGACAGCACCGCAATGCGGGTTCCCGCCACCGTCAGCGAACCGGCGTCGTGCTCCACGGCCCGGCCGAGCCGGCCGTAGGTGGAGTCGAACGCGAGCAGGTGCGCCAGCGTCCGCGCGTCGGTGATGTCATTGACCGCCACCACCTCCAGGTCGGCCCGCTCCAGCGCCAGCCGCGTGAACGCCCGCCCGATCCGTCCGAACCCGTTGATTCCCACTCTGGTCGTCATCTGAGCTTCCTCCTCAAAGGTGCCTCTTCATTTTGGGTCGGCCAGGCCGCCGGCGGCTAGCGTCGATGGGTACACGATCGCGGGACCATCGGCCCTTCAGCCGCGAGCAGGCAGGTTGTAAGATCCCCGCCCAAGCGGAGATCGGCTCATGGCCGCGCCGCGCGGCGGCACCGGAAGGATGCCTCAGTCGGCACCACCGTTATGGTGTGGCCAAGCCACGTCGGTCAGCTCACCGATTCTTGGTTGCAGCGCGGTCAGGTCGCGGGCCGCCGACTCGTTCAAGGACCCGGTTTGCCTGGCACTTTCCGGCTCGAAAGGTCCCCGCCCGCGTCTTGGAACTTGAGGCGCAGACAACAAGGGATCGCGGAGTTGTGACCGGGCATTGAACTTACGACCGCCCGATACGCAGGGTACGGGCGGGAGTTTCTGTATCTTTCGTGCGGTCCGCTGGGCTGCAGGCGACGCCTTGCTTGCTCGTTACGTTCGCTGGACGCGCAGGTCGAGGAAGTGGGCGGCGCAGGAGATGCACGGGTCGTAGCTGCGTACGGCCTGTTCGCATTGCCAGGTGAGCTGCTCGTGCGGAAGCTCGAGCCGGTCGGCGACGAAGGCGCGGAGATCGGCTTCGATGATCCGCTGGTTCTGCGAGGTGGGCGGGACGATCTTCGCGTCGGCGATGGTGCCGTCGGCGTTGATCTGATAGCGGTTGTACAGCAGGCCGCGCGGCGCCTCGGTGCAGCCGTATCCGGCGGCACCGTGCGGCGGGACGTCGATATACGGGGGATCGGGCGGCTCGTAGCCGCCGATCAGCCGGAGTGCCTCGTCGCAGGCGTAGAGGACCTCGACGGCACGGACGATGATGCTGCGGAACGGGTTGGTGCATGCGGGCCCGAGCCCGGCGGCCCGCGCCGCGTCGGCTGCCGGACCGGACAGGCGGTCGGAGTTCAGGCTGTACCGGGCCATGGGCCCGACCAGGTACGTTCCGCCATCGGCCAGCTGTGAGTGCAAGGCGGTGGAGTGCGGGACCTGGAATTCGGTGAAGTTTTCGTCGTAGTCGCGGACGGTGATGTCCAGGCCCTGGCTGGAGACGATGCGTCCTCGCGTGATCGGGTACTCGGTGGGGTGACGGAGCGAGACGAAGGTGTAGTCGTGGTCGAACTCGGGAAACGGGAAGGCGGCCACCCAGCGGACGGTGTCCAGGGCATCCTCACGGGCCTGCTCCAGCTGTCCGGTGAGGGCGCGCAGCTCGCTCGGTGCCGGTACCCGGTAGAAGCCGCCGAGGCGGACGTTGACGGGGTGGACGGACCGGCCGCCGATGACCTCGATCAGCCGGTTGCCGGCCTTCTTGAGCCGCAGCCCCCGCTTCAGCAGCTCAGGCCGCTCGCGGGCCATGTGCAGGCCGCTTTCGTAGCCGAGGAAGTCCGGAGCGTGCAGCAGGTAGATGTGCAGCGTATGGCTTTCGATCCACTCGCCGCAGTAGATGAGGCGCCGCAGGGCGGCGATCGGCTCCGGGACCTGCGCGCCGCAGGCGTCTTCGACGGCCTGGCACCCGCTCATCTGGTAGGCAATCGGGCAGATGCCGCAGATCCGCGCGGTGATATCCGGCGGCTCGGTGTACCGCCGCCCGCGCAGCAGTGCTTCGAAGAACCGGGGTGGTTCGTAGATGTCGAGCCGCGTCTCGGTGACCTGCCCGTCGCGGACGACAACTTCCAGGCCGCCTTCGCCCTCGACCCTGGCCAGGGCCGTCACGGTGACTGACCGGCTACGAGGGGTCTTACCGTGGGTCATGCGCTTCGGCCTCCTCGCGGAACGGGGCGGCGTTGGCGTTGAAGGTGCGGAATACCCGGGCCAGGTCGGGATGGTCGACACCGAGCCTGTGCCACCAGGCCGCCAGCGCGGCGGTGTTCGGCGCTTCCATCGGCCCGAAGCAGCCGTAGCAGCCGCGTGCGTATGACGGACACAGTGCGCCGCACCCGGCGTGCGTGACCGGGCCGAGGCAGGGCGTGCCGTGCGCCACCATGACACAGGTGATCCCGGCCCGCTTGCACTCGATGCACACGCTGTGCCCGCGGACGTTGGGCCGCCGGCCGCGCAGGAACGCCGCCACCACGTCCAGTAGCTGCCGGCGGTCGATCGGGCAGCCCCGGAGCTCGAAGTCGACGCGCACGTGATCGGCGATCGCGGTGGAAGTCGCCAGCGTGGCGATGTAATCCGGGCGGGCATACACCAGACGGCTGAACTCCTCCACGTCGCCGAAGTTCCGCAGCGCCTGGATGCCCCCGGCGGTGGCGCACGCGCCGATGGTGACCAGGAACCGCGATGCCTCGCGGACCTCGCGGATCCGCTGCGCGTCGGCCGCAGTGGTGATCGAGCCCTCGACCAGTGACAGGTCATACGGGCCGGAGATCACCTCTCGGGATGCCTCGGGAAAAGACGCGATCTGGACCGACTCGGCCACCTGCAGCAGCTCGTCCTCGCAGTTCAGCAGGGTGAGCTGGCAGCCATCGCAGGAGGAGAACTTCCATACCGCGAGCGTCGGCCTGCGCGGACTCGGCCGCGCGCCATCTGCACTGCTCATCACGCCTCCCGCAGGTTCAGCCACGGCGCCAGCCGCCGGTGGCAGAAGACCGGGCCGTCGCGGCACATCAGGAAGGGGCCCAGCTGGCAGTGTCCGCACATGGCGACGGCGCACTGCATATTGCGTTCCATCGACAAGAAGATCCGGTCATCGGGCACGCCGGCAGTCTGGAGCGCCCGGATGGTGAACCGCATCATGATCTCCGGGCCGACCATGAACGCCGTCGCCGTCGCCGGATCGAACCGCGCGGTGGCGATCAGATCGGGCACGACTCCGACGTCGCCTCGCCAGCCGCCGGCCGCGGTGTCCACGGTGACCTGCACGTCAAGGTCGAACCGGCTGCGCCAGCGGGTCAGCTCGCCGGTGAACAGCAGGTCGGCGGGCGTACGGGCGCCGTAAAGCAAGACCACCCGGCGGTAGCGGTCACGGTGCGCGAGGAGGTGGTACACCGCAGGGCGCACCGGGGGCAGCCCTATGCCGCCGGCGATGACCACCACGTCGGCGCCCTCAGCCTGTTCCAGCGGCCAGCAGGTGCCGTAAGGCCCGCGCACGCCGACGCGGTCCCCCGGCTCCAGGGAGCACAGCGCGTGGGTGGCCATCCCGACGTCGCGGATCGTGTGCAGCACCGGGCCGCCCGTGGCCGGGTCGCCGCTGATTGAGATCGGCACCTCGCCGGTGCCGAACGCGCCGAGCATGTTGAACTGGCCGGCCCGGAAGGCGAACACCTGCCCTGCCGGCGGTTCGAGCTCCAGGGTGACCGTGTCGTCTGATTCCCGCCGCGTGGCGGTCACTCGCCAAGAGGCCGGCTCGGTCCACGGGCTGGCCGCCGAAGGTTCAGACAGCGGATGCATGGGCGTTCCCGTACACGTCCAGCAGCTGGAGCCGTGTGGCCTGCAGCCGCTGGATGGCCAGGCGGGCGAACAGCTGCGTGAGCTCAAATCCGAGCCGCGGGTCGTCGGCGCACTTCCCGCGCAGGCAGGCCCCGCCCAGGGCGATGGCGTGCACCGGCTCGATGGCCCGCCCGTCGAACTGCCACTGGTGCGGCTCCAGCAGCCAGGAGAACCCGGTCACGTCGCCGGCGGCCAGGGTCTGCACGATGATCGGCCCACGGCCGGCTGCGGCGATCTCCAGCGCCACCTTGCCCTCCCGGATCAAGAAGCACCGGTCGGCTGGCTCGCCCTCGCGAAACAAGAACGAGCCCTCGCCGAACCGGACATTCGTCGCGCACCCAGCGAGCAGGGCCAGGTACTGCGGCTCCAGACTCGTAAGGAACGGGTGCTCACGCAACAGCGGCTCAAGCGTCACCGGCCTGTCCTTTCTGCGAGTGCGGCGCTCCCGGTTCTGCCGAGGTCACGGCGCCAGGCCCGCCCGCCACCGCCCCGTCGTCCGCGCGGATCGCGGCGGCCTCCTCGGTGATGTCGATGCCGACCGGGCACCAGGTGATGCACCGCCCGCAGCCGACGCACCCCGAGGTGCCGAACTGGTCGATCCAGGTGGCGAGCTTGTGCGTCATCCACTGCCGGTAGCGGGAGCGGTTAGAGACCCGCACCGCGCCGCCGTGCAGGTAGGAGTGGTCCATGGTGAAGCAGGAATCCCATGACCGGTGCAGCTCGGCCTGCGTCCCGGTTAGATCGGAGACGTTCTCCACGCTGAAGCAGAAGCACGTCGGGCAGGCCATAGTGCAGTTCCCGCAGGCCAGGCACCGCCCGGCTACCTCGTCCCACCGGGGGTGCTCGAAATTCGCATACAGCAAGTCCTTGATCCCGCCTGTGTCCATGTGCCGTCCCATGGACTCGGCAGTGCGCTCGATGATCTGGCCGGCCGTCGCGACATCGGTCGGCTGCGCGGTCCGGCACGCGACCTCGCTCATGACATCCGCGCCGCGGGCGGTACCGATCTCCACCAAGAACTCGTGCCGGTCAGCATCGAGCAGCTCGGTCAGCGCGAGGTCGAAGCCGGACTGTGCCCGCGGGCCGGTCTGCATCGACACGCAAAAACACGTCCCGCCGGCCTGGCCGCAGTTCACCGCGACGATAAACGCGCCCTCACGGCGGTCGGCGTAGACCGGGTCTGGATGTCGGCCACCGAGGAACACCCGATCCTGGATCGCGATCGCGTGCAGCTCGCAGGACCGCACGCCGATGAAGGCCAGCGGCGCTGCCTGCTGCTCGTCTGCTGCCGCGAAGGCGAGGCCGTCGTCGCTGCGCACCCGCGACAGCAGGCTGGACGGCGGGAACAGGTAGCGTTTCCATGACTGCGGGCCGACGTTGTACCCGAACAGCGCGTCGTCACCGCGGCGGCGCAGGCGGTACGTCCCGCCGTCCTGGTCATCGGTCCACCCGGCAGGCAGGTCAGCCGAGCAGGATATCTCGTCGTAGACGATGGCGCCATCGCGGGCGGTCGGCCCGATGAGCCGGAAACCTCGGTGCGCGATCGCGTCCAGCAACTGATCGAGGTCGTCGCGGACCATCACTAGCTGGCCCTCCCCGCCGGCAGGCAGCTGCATTATCGCCCTCCCCTTCGTGGCAGGCTGGGTAAGAACGTCGGGCACCGCATGGTGGAAGCCGTGCGGCCCCCCTCGCCCGCGCTGAGACAGCCAGACCGCAGCATCGCCGGCGCGGTCATGGCCGCGTCGATGCTCGCGCCGGGTCCTCAGGCATCTTCCAAGTCTGCCGCCAGCCGGGCCGAAAAAAAAGAAAGCCGCCGTCCGGCCGGAAAGCTGCGCCCGTGTGTTACCGCCTCGTCGCACTATGCACGCTGACGTTCCGTCGCGGCGCGATCAGGCAGACCCCATCGTGACCTTGCCCCGCTCTGTGCAGGTCGGGTGCGACGATGAACAGCCGGGCGCGGCGCGCCGCATGCCGCAAACCCGGCTGCGCTAGGACCCGGTCCTGGAGCCGGATCGCGGTCGCGGCATCGATTACCACCGTCCGTTCGGGATAATCTTCTGCCTTCCTTTCCAGCATCGGCCAGCGGGCCGTCGGTGGTCACGGGCATTGGTTGCCTGCCGATGGGCCTTTCGTCCCTCAGCCGGCCGCAGCCAGGTTTTGCTGCGGCCTTAGGGCCGGGACGCCTGATGACCGAGGTCCCGGCGAGCCGGTGACGTGTGGCCGTGACGAAGGCAACCGGGCCGGCGGGACGCTCGTGGCTGAAAGGTCAAGAACAGGGGCGGGCCGAGAAACCCCCGGGCCCGCGGATACCAGGAGGCATCACGATGCGCCGCAACTCTCATCTCACCCTCGCCGTGGCGGGGTTCGCCGCCGCGGTGCTGCTCGCCGTGGCCGGCGGGCTGCTGCTGTGGGGGTCCGCCTACGTGCACAACACGGTGCGGAACCAGCTGTCCGCC
>JASHVM010000418.1:0-4079 GCA_030044595.1 Streptosporangiaceae bacterium | reverse complement strand
CCCGGGCGAGGGCCACTGGCTGTCGGGTGCCTCGCCGGCCGCGGCCGCGAACGCCCGCAACGCCTCCGCGACCGCCCGCTGGGTATCCGCGGGCAGTTCGGCCAGGATGTCCGCGATCAGCGCGCGGCGCCGCGCGGTGGCCTGGTCCACCACCTGCCGGCCCGCAGCGGTGGCCGACACCAGCACCGCACGCCGGTCAGACCGGGCCCGGTGCCGCCGGATCAGCCCCTTGCGGACCAGCCGGTCGCACATCCGCGCGGCCGTCGACGGCGCCACGCCCAGCGCGCTCGCCAGGTCCACCATCCGCTGCGGCCCCCGCGAGGCCAGCACCACCAGCGCCCGGTACTGCGCGATCGTGGTCTCCTCCGCTGCCGCGCCCAGCGACAGGGTCGCCACCGCGATCAGCGACCGGCTCGCCGTCAGCACCGCATCCACCGCGGCCGCATCCACCGGATCCCCCCGCGCCTCGCGCTCATCAGCACCCTGTGCGCCAGACAATATTTGTATCATGCAAATATTGTACATTGCATCATGCGGACCGGGGAGAGACGTAGCTCACCTCACCAGGTGCCGAAGGTCCCAGACCTTGGACCCTGGCTGTCGCCGGCCGCCGGCGATTTCCTTCAAGCATGGCCTTTGCTAGGAGGACCAGATGGCGGCCGTCGACTTGAAGGTGGCAGGAGACACGCCCGGGGCGCGGCGCGCGAGTCCCCTCCGGCCGGTGCCGTCACCGGTCCGCGGGGCGGAGGTGCCGGAAGGATTCTGGTACTCGGTGAAGCGCCGGGTGCTCGGCCCGCCACTGGTCACCGAGCAGCTGAAGAACGAGCGGCTGTCCAGGCCGCTGGCTCTGGGCGTGCTGTCCTGCGACGGGCTCTCGTCGGCGGCCTACGGCACCGAAGAGATCCTCTACGCGCTGCTCCCGTTCTTCGGACTGGCCGCCTTCACGCTGGTGCTGCCGATGACCCTGCTGGTGCTGTTCGGCATCGTGCTGGTGGTGCTTTCCTACCGCGAGGTGGTGTCGGTCTACACCAAGGCGGGCGGCTCGTACGTGGTGGCCAGGGAGAATTTCGGCCCGCGGGTCGCCCAGGTGGCCGCGGTCGCGCTGCTGATCGACTACGTGGTCACGGTGGCCGTGCAGACAGCGGCCGGCTCGGCCGCGATCGTTTCCGCGTTTCCCGCGCTGTCGCGGATCCCGGTGGTCGGCCCCAAGATCTTGCTGGTCATCTCCGTTACCGCGATCAGCCTCATGTGCCTGGGCAACCTGCGCGGCATCCGGGAGGCCGGGCGGATCTTCGCCCTGCCGACCTACCTGTTCGCCGGCTCGGTCATCGTGATGATCGTCGTGGGGCTGGCCCGCGAACTGGCCGGTCACCTGCCGCGCGTCGTCCCCGGGCACGGCACCGTGGGCATCGGATCGCACTCGGGCCTGATCGCCTTCGGCGCCATCTACATCATGGCGAGGGCGTTCGCGAACGGCGGCTCGTCGCTGACCGGGATCGAGGCCGTGTCCAACGCGGTCAGCGCGCTGCGCCCGCCCGAGGGGCGGCACGCCCGGCAGATCCTGGCGACGCAGGGGACGATCGTCGCGGTCCTGATCGCCGGGATCTCCTGGCTGGCGCACGTCACCCACGCGATCCCGTATACCGCCGGGTTTCCTACCGTGCTGGCCCAGGAGGCTAAGGACGTCTTCGGGCCCACCCCCGCCGGGCAGGTCATGTTCTTCGGGCTGCAGGCCGCGACCGCCGCGATCTTGTTCACCGGCGGCAACACCAGCTTCACCGGCTTCCCGTTCCTGGCCAGCTTCGTCGCCGAGGATTCCTTCCTGCCCCGCTGGCTGACCCGGCGCGGCCACCGGCTGGTGTTCTCCAACGGGATCATCTTGCTGGCCGCGCTGTCGCTGACCCTGATGCTGGTGGCCGGCGCAACCGTCGACGCCCTCATCCCGTTCTACGCGATCGGCGTGTTCACCGGATTCGCCATGGCCGGGTTCGGCATGGCCAGGTACCACCGCAGGACGCGGGAGGCGGGCTGGCGGCGCCGGCTCGTGATCAACACCGCGGGCGGGGTCTACACGGCGCTGGTCGTGGTGCTGTTCGCGGTGGTGAAGTTCACCGAGGGCGCGTGGCTCATCGTGATCATCTTCCCGCTGCTGGTCTACGCCCTGATCCGGCTGAACAGGGAGTACCGGCACGAGGCCGCCATCTTGGCCGACCCGGGCGCCAGCGACCTGCAGCCGCACACGCCGAGCTATTCGCGGCGGGTGGTCCTGCTGCTGGTGGACAGCTACGACCTGGCTACCATCGCGGCGATCCGGTACGCCAAGAGCCTGCGGCCGTCGGCTCTTCGCGCGGTCCACTTCAGCCTGGACGGCGCGCGGGCGGACAAGCTCAGGCGGCACTGGCTGGCGGCAGGGACGAAGATTCCGCTGGAACTGGCCGACTGCCCGGACCGGCGGCTGGCGCACGCCGCGGCGCGGCTGGCCGCGGCCGAGGCCGCCACGCCCGGCACCCACGTGACGCTCGTGCTGCCGCGCCGCAGCTACTCGCCGCTGGCCGGACGATTGCTGCACGACCACACCGCGGACCGGATCGCCCACCGGGTCAGCCGCGTTCCCGGCGCGGCGGCGACCATCATCCCCTTCGACGTCCGGCACAAGGTCCGGGTCATCCACGCCAGGCGGTCAGGGGCGGCCAGGGCCGACAGCCTGCACGATTACGAGCGTCCGGTGCCGCCGTCCGGCGCGGACCCGATCGGGTCGCTGCACCAGCCCGGCCCGGTTACCGTCCAGGGCCGGCTGCACGCGGCCGAAGTCCGCCCGGTCGAGCCCCACCACAACGTGCTGGCCTGCGAGGTGGCCGACTCGACCGGCGAGCTGACCGCGGTGTTCTACGGGCGCACGCACATCGCGGGCCTGGAGCCCGGCAGCCAGGTCCGGCTGCACGGCACGGTCGGCATCGGCGCGGACGGCCGTCTGGCGATGATCAATCCCGCCTACGACCTGGTCAGGTAGCAAGCCACCGGGCCGGGGGGCGCGCACGGCGGCCCGTTCGGTGTAATGATTCTTACGATGGTTTGTCCTCGGGGAGGACCTGATGGTGGAACCTGGTCCGGAGAGCCGCCCGGAGCTCCTGCCGCACCTGCAGCTGGACGAGCTGCTCGCCGAGCTGCAAGGGCGGCTCCAAGCGGTGCTGGCGACCAGGGACCGGATGCGCGGGCTGCTCGAGGCGGTCGTCGCCATCGGCTCGGGCCTGGACCTTGAGTCCACCCTCACCCGGATCGTCGAGGCCGCGGTCGGCCTGGTCGACGCGACCTACGGCGCGCTGGGCGTCATCGGCGAGGCCGCCGACACCAAGCGGCTGGTCGAGTTCATCCCGGTCGGCCTGAGCCGGGAGGAGATCGGCCGGATCCACCACTGGCCCGAAGGGCGCGGCCTGCTCGGCCTGCTGATCGACGATCCCCGCCCGCTGCGCCTGGCCGACATCGCCGCCCACCCGGCGTCGTCGGGATTCCCCGACGGGCATCCGCAGATGCGCAGCTTCCTCGGCGTCCCGATCCGGATCCGCGACGAGGTGTTCGGCAACCTGTACCTGACCGGCAAGCGCGGCGGCGAGTTCACCGAGGACGACGAGGCGGTACTGGTCGCCTTGGGCGCCGCGGCCGGCGTGGCGATCGAGAACGCGCGGCTGTACGAGGCGGCCCGCCGGCAGCAGCGCTGGATACAGGCCAGCGCGGAGGTCACGACCAGGCTGCTGTCGGGCTCGGATCCCGGCCAGGTGCTGGCCGGCGTCACCCGCCAGGCGCTCGAGCTGTCCGGCGCCGACCTCGCGGTGCTCGCGCTGCCCGACCAGCAGGGACGGGGGCTGACGATCACCTACGCCGAGGGCGACGGGGCCGAGGCGACCCTCGGCCTGGTCCTGCCGGCCGGCCAGTCTTTGTCGAGCCGGGTGCTGACCACGGGCGAGCCGTTGACGTCCGCCGACTTCGCCCGCGACATGCGCGCGGCCCGGGCCGCCCGCGGCGCGATGAGCCAGATCGGGCCCGCGATCGTGTTCCCGCTGGGCGCGCCGGGCAACGCCCGC
>JASHVM010000042.1:0-3759 GCA_030044595.1 Streptosporangiaceae bacterium | reverse complement strand
GCAGGCTGCCCAGGCCTCCGATCACGGCCGCGGTCAGCAGCGCGATGGAGAGCGTGATGGTGAAGGCGCCGGGCGCGACCAGCCCGGTGACGATGGCCAGCAGCGCGCCGGCGATGCCGGCGCTGGTGGCACTGACCACGAAGGCTCGGATGCGCGCCGCGGCGACGTTGATGCCGTCCAGCGCGGCCGCCACGTCGTTGTCTCGTACCGCGCGCCAGTTGCGGCCGATCCTGCTGTGCTCGAGGTTCGCCAGCAGGAGCAGGGTGACCAGCGCCACCGCCGCGCTGACCCAGGCCTGCCACCTGGTCAGCGGGAAGTTCGCGCCGAGGAAGCTGGGCTCGGTGAAGACGACGTTCAGGCCCTGGTCGCCGCCGAAGACCCCGGGGAAGGCGTAGGCGATCGAGGGGAGCGCGACGCCGAGCATGAGGGTCGCGCCCGCCAGGTAAGGGCCGCGCAGCCGGGCCGCCGCGACGCCGACCAGCCCCCCGGCGACGGCGGTGACCGCCGCCGCGATCACGAGCACCGCGACGAAGGGCCAGCTGAGGTGCAGCAGCAGTAGCGCCGTCGTGTACGCGCCGACGGCCATGAACGCGCCGTTCCCGAGCGAGATCTGGCCGCTGAGCCCGGTCAGCATGGTGAGCCCCGCCACGGCCGTTACCTCGTACGCGACCTCGGCGATCTGGTAGTCGCGGAACGCGTTCAGCTTGATGGACAAGAACACGACGATCGCGGCCACGATGACCAGGACGCCGAGCCTGCGGGGCAACGTGCGCACGGTCATACCCGCCGCATCCGCGCGCCGGCGAATAGCCCGTCGGGCCGGATCATCAGCACCGCGACCAGGATGCCGAGGGCGACCAGCGAGGTCAGGTCGGCGCCGACCGAGCCGCCGATGTAGCCGCCCGCGTAGCTGAGGATGACGCCGAGGAGCAGCCCGCCGGCCACCGCTCCCACCGGGCTGTCCAGGCCGCCGATGACCGCCGCGGTGAAACCGTACACGAAGATCGCGTCCATGCTGTTCGGGTACAAGAACGTGGACGGCGAGACGAGCACGCCCGCGAGCGCGCCGAGCAGGCCGGCCAGCGCCCAGCCGACGGTGAGCACCCGCGCGACCCGGATGCCCGACAGGCGCGCGATCGTGGCGTTGAACGCCGCGGCGCGCATGCGCAGCCCGGCCGTGGTAAACCGGAACAGCAAGGCCAGCAGCAGCGTGCTCACCAGCACCGCCGCCACGACGAACACGTCGAAGCGGGACACGCCCAGCGCCGTGCCGCCGACCTTCAGCCCGGTGATGGAGAACGCCGCGGGGAACGACCGGTACTGGCCGCCGAACAAGATGCCGGCCAGCCCCTCGAGCAGGATCAGCAGCCCGATGGTCACGAGCACCGCGTTCAGCGGCGGCTTGCCCAGGGTGGGCCGGATGACGGTGAGCTCGCAGGCCGCGCCGAGGACCAGGCCGGCCGCGAGCGCGACCACGAACCCGGCCCAGTAGTTGTGGGTGTGATAGATGACCTCGATCGCGATGAAGGTGGTGAACATGGCCATCCCGCCCTGGGCGAAATTCAGCAGCCGGGTGCCCCGCCAGATCAGCACCAGGGACAGCGCTATCGCGGCGTAGATCATCCCGAAGGAGATCCCGCTGAGCGTGAGCTGAAGGAACTCGACCACCGGCATGCTCCCCTACGTGTGCCTAGAACCCGAGATAGTGGTGGCGCAGCGCGACGTCGGCGGCGAGCGTCGCGGCGTCGGCGGAGGCGACGACCCGGCCGAGGTTGAGCACGACGCCGTGGTCGGCGACCGACAGCGCGCTCTGCGCGTTCTGCTCGACCAGCACGATGGTGAGCCCGCGCTCCCGGCTGAGCCGGACCACCAGGTCCATGACCTGCGCCATGACCCTGGGGGCGAGGCCGAGCGAGGGCTCGTCAAGCAGCAGCACGCGGGGCCGCGCGAGCAGCGCGCGCGCTATCACCAGCATCTGCCGTTCGCCGCCGGACAGCGTGGAGGCCAGCTTGCGCCTTCGGTCGGCCAACGGCTTGAAGCGCGCGTATTCCTCATCCAGCGCGGCCGTCCTGCTCTCCCGGGGGGAACGATCCGCCCCAGACCCCCCCTGCTCCGGGGGGGACCCATCCCCCGAGACCCCCCTCGGGAGGGGCTTCCCTCCCCTCCTCGCCCACTTGTGGGGCCACGACATCATGCCGATCCGCAGGTTCTCCTCGACGGTGAGTTCCGGGATCACGCCCTGTCCCTCGGGCACGTGCGCGATCCCGGCCCGCACGATCTGCTCCGGGCTGCGCCCGGCCACGTCGGTGTCGGCGAGCAGGACGCGGCCCCGGCGGGGCTTGATGAGGCCGCTGACCGCGCGCAGCAGCGTGGTCTTGCCGGCGCCGTTCGCGCCGAGCACCGCGGTGATCGCGCCGGCTCCCGCCGTCACGCTGACGTCGTGCAGCGCGACGACCCCGCCGTAGCCGGCGACGAGCCCTTCGACCGCCAGCGGCGCCGACCCGTTGGCGCGGCCGGCGCTACTCATCGCCGGGGGCCCGGTCGGCGACCGCGCCGAGGTAGGCGGCGGTGACCGCGGGATCGTCCTGAACCTCCCGGGGCGACCCGGTCGCGATCACCTTCCCGAAATCGAGGACCACGATCGAGTCGCAGACCGACATCATCAGGTCCATGTGATGCTCGACGATCATCAGCGATTCCTCGGCGGCAAGGCCGCGGATGAGCGCGGCGAGCTCGGCGAGCTCGGTTTCGTCCAGGCCGCTGGCCGGTTCGTCGAGCAGGATCAGCCTGGGCTTGGCGACCAGGGCGCGGGCCAGCGCGATTCGTTTCCGCATCCCGTAGGGCAGCTCATCGGGCCGGGCGTCCGCGGTCTCGGCGGCGCCGACCCGTTCGAGCGCTTGCCGGGCCAGGTCGCGCAGCATGCGCTCATCGCGACCGGACCGCGGCAGCGTGAGCAGCGCGGACCAGAACCCAGCCCTGGCCCGGCAGGTCGCGCCGACCATGACGTTCTCCAGCGCGGTCAGCCCGCCGTACAACCCGACGCCCTGCAAGGTCCTGGCCACACCGAGCGAGGCCAGCTGGTGCGGCCGGATGTTGTGGCGTCTGCCGCCGAACATCACCTCGCCGTCGTCCGGCCGGATGAACCCGCACAAGACGTTGAGCAACGTGGTCTTGCCCGCCCCGTTCGGCCCGATGACCCCCATGACGTGCCGCGGCGGTACGGCGAGCGAGACCCCATCGAGCGCGGTCAGCCCCCCGAACCGGACGGTCACGTTCTTGACCTCGAGAACTGAACCCGGATTCATCACTCTTTTTCCTAATTACCGCAAGCGAGAGGTCCCGGCATGAACCCTCATTCAAGGGCTGGTCCCGGATGGTGGGCAAGCCCCATAGACCAGTTGGTGCCGATTCGTAGCTGAACCGCAATACGGGTCCGCCGAGCCTCGGACCCGCGCGCGCCCGGGGCGGGTGACGCGGGCCGGGCACGAGCACCACGGCCCGTTCGGATGAAAGATTTTTGTCCCGAACGGGCGGTGGTTCGGCTGGCTGAAGCGACGCTGACGTCAGCCAGCCAGGCCGAGCAGGCGCGCCGCGTTGTGCTTGAGGATCTTGGGACGCACCTCGGGCTTGATGTCGAGCAGCTCGAACTCGCGCAGCCAGCGTTCCGGGGTGAGCAGCGGGTAATCGGTGCCGAACAGCATCTTGTCCTGCAGGTACGAGCCGGCCGCGCGGACCAGCGACGGCGGGAAGTACTTGGGC
>JASHVM010000417.1:0-3582 GCA_030044595.1 Streptosporangiaceae bacterium | reverse complement strand
ACCGCGCAGACCCGCATGTCCGGGATCGAGTCGGACGGCCGGTCGATCCGCAAGGGGGCCGCGGACGCCGTCCAGGCCTGGGTCCGGGAGCGGGGCGGCGGCGAGCCGGCCGACCTGCGCCCGGTGGTGACCCGGGTCGCCGAGGACGGCGCCACGCCGCTGGTGGTCGCCGAGGGCAGTCACGTTCTCGGCGTGATCGAGCTGAGGGACACCATCAAGCCCGGCATCGCGGACAAGTTCGCCGAGATGCGCGCCCTGGGCATCCGCACGGTCATGGTCACCGGCGACAACCCGGTGACCGCCGCGGTGATCGCCCGGGAGGCGGGAGTGGACGAGTTCATGGCCCAGGCCACCCCCGAGGACAAGATGGACCGCATCCGCGCCGAGCAGGCCGCCGGCCAGCTGGTCGCGATGACCGGCGACGGCACCAACGACGCGCCGGCGCTGGCCCTGGCCGACGTCGGAGTGGCGATGAACACCGGAACCCAGGCCGCCAAGGAGGCCGGCAACCTCGTCGACCTCGACAGCGACCCGGCCAAGCTGACCGACATCGTCGAGGTCGGCAAGCAGCTCCTGGTCACCCGCGGCGCGCTGACGACCTTCTCCATCACCAACGACGTCGCCAAGTACTTCGTCGCGATCCCGGCGATGCTGTACGCGGTGTTCCCCGCGCTGTCCGCGATCGACATCCTGCACCTGCACAACCCGGAGTCCGCGATCCTGTCCGCCGTGATCTTCAACGCGATCATCATCGTGATCATGATCCCGCTGGCGCTGCGCGGCGTGCGGGTCAAGGCCATGGGCGCCACCGCCCAGCTGCGACGCAACCTGTGGCTGTTCGGCATCGGCGGGCTCATCACACCGTTCGTTCTGATCAAGCTCATTGATCTATGCATCGTCGGGCCTTTGGGGGTGCACTGATGTGGTCCCGTCTCAACCTGCAGAGCTTTTCCCGGCAGATGCTCAGCTCCGTCCTGCTGACCGTGGTCGTCGCGGTGGTCATCGGGCTCATCTACCCGGCGGTCGTCTGGGCGATCGGCCAGGCCGCCTTCAAGAGCCAAGCCGACGGGTCCCTGGTCTACCGGCACGGCCAGGTCGTCGGATCCACTCTGGTCGCGCAGGGGTTCAGCGACAAGAACGGCAACCCGCTGCCGCAGTACTTCCAGCCGCGTCCCTCGGACGCCGGCACCGGGTATGACGCGACCGACAGCGGCGCCTCCAACCTCGGGCCCGACGACCCGCGGCTGGTCGGCTTCATCCCCGGGCTGAACACGGTGGGCCTGAACGGCGAGCCGTCGAAGACCAACCCGTTCGCCACCAAGGCCGACCCGTACTGCGTGCCGCTGAACACCCAGGGTGACCCGGTGATCCACCCGACACCCGGCGAGAAGTTCGAGAAGTCAGGCGGCAGCTACGTCTGCGACCCCAACACGGTTCCTGAGCGGACCATCGCCTACCGCGCGTTCAACGGCCTGCCTCCCACGACGGTGATCCCCGTGGACGCCGTCACGGCCTCCGCGTCCGGCCTGGACCCGGATATCTCCATCGCCAACGCCGACCTGCAGGCCCCGCGCGTCGCCCGGGTCCGCCATCTGTCCTTGCCCACCGTCATGGACCTGATCAAGGCCAACACGACCGACGCGTACTGGGGGTTCCTCGGCGAGCCCGGGGTCAACGTGCTCACCTTGAACCTGGCGCTGGACCGCCTGTCAGGCTGACCGTCATGACCGCTGCCCTGACCGTACCGGGGGCGCCGGCAGGATCCAGCGCCCCCGGCAAGCTGCGCATCTACCTGGGCGCGGCGGCGGGAGTCGGCAAGACCTACACGATGCTCGAGGAGGGAAACCGGCGCCGCGCCCGGGGGACGGACGTGGTGATCGGGTTGGTCGAAACCCACGGCCGTCCCCAAACGCAGGCGCAGATCCGCGACCTTCCGGTCGTCCCCCGGCAGGTGATCGCCTACCGCGGCGACCTGCTCGAGGAGATGGACGTGGACGGCGTCCTCGACCGCCATCCGGCTGTGGCCCTGGTCGATGAGCTCGCGCACACCAACGTGCCGGGCAGTCGCAACGCCAAGCGGTGGCAGGACGTCGGCCACCTGCGCGAGGCCGGCATCGACGTGATCTCGACGCTCAACATCCAGCACCTGGCCAGCCTCAGCGACGTGGTCGAGCAGATCACCGGCGTCAGGCAACGGGAGACCGTCCCGGATTCGGTGGTCCGCGCCGCCGAGCAGGTCGAGCTGATCGACATGACGCCGGAAGCGCTGCGGCGCCGGATGGCGCACGGCAACATCTACCCGCCGACCGCGATCGATACCGCGCTGGCCAACTACTTCCGGCCCGGGAACCTCAGCGCACTGCGGGAACTCGCGCTGCTGTGGATGGCCGACCGGGTCGAGGAGAACCTCGCCGACTACCGCACCAGGCACGGCATCAGGCAGCCGTGGGAGACCAAGGAACGGATCCTGGTCGCGCTGAGCGGAGATCCCGACGGCGAGGCGCTCATCCGGCGGGGAGCCAGGATGGCCGCGCGCGGGCACGGCGAACTGCTCGCCGTGCACGTGCGCATCCCCGACGGCACCGTCCAGTCGCACCCCGCCGCCCTCGATGCCCAGCGCCGGCTGCTCGCCGAGGTGGACGGCACGTACACCGAGATCACCGGCGCTGACGTGCCCGGCGCGTTGCTCAACTTCGCCGCGGCCGAGGACGCGACCCAGCTTCTGCTGGCCCGGAGCCGGCATCGATGGCTGCATCACCTCGCCCACGGCTCCGTGGTCAACGAGGTGATCCGCCGGGCCGGGCCCATCGATGTGCACATGATCTTCACCGGCGCCCCGCCGTCCCAGGGCCTGCCCAGGTCCCTGCCGCGCTACCGGCCCGTCCCGATTCCGTGGCGGCGGCGGCAGCTCGGCTGGCTGCTGGGCATCGCAGGCGTCGGGCTGCTCGCCGCGGCCCTGTCGCCGCTGCGGACCTCGCTCGGGCTGCCCGCCGCGCTGCTCTGCCTGCTGCTCGCCGTCGTCGGCGTGGCCTTCGTGGGCGGGCTCCGGCCGGCGGTCGGCGGCACGGTCGTCGCTGCCCTCGCGGCCGACTACTTCTTTGCGCCGCCCATACACAGCCTGGATGTCGATGAGCCCGTCGACGTGGTGGCGCTGATCGCGTTCTTCAGCGTCGCCGGGATCATCAGCGTGCTGGTCGACCGGTTGACCCGCCGCGGCCTGCAGGTAGCCAGGGCCCGCGGTGAGGCCGAGGCGCTGGCGCGGCTGGCCGGCGGTTCGGTCATCGCCGAGGCGCGGACCTTGCCCGACCTGGTCGCGGAGCTCCGGCGCACCTTCGATCTGGACAGCGCGGCGATTCTTGTCCGCGACGGACGCCGATGGCGGCCGCTGGCCGAGGCCGGCGGTCCGGCAGCCTCCCGGCCGGAGGACTCGCAGTTCTCCGCGGAGCTGGATCAAGGCGCGGTGCTGACGCTGACCGGCCGCCCGCTGAGCGAGGAAGACACCCGGCTGCTCGGCCCCTTCGTCACCCAGCTCCGCCTCGCCCAGGAGCGCGCCCGGCTCCAGGGCGAGGCGGCCGCCGCCGC
>JASHVM010000416.1:0-7102 GCA_030044595.1 Streptosporangiaceae bacterium | reverse complement strand
ATGACCAGGCCGTATTTCTCCAGCGGCACGAGGTAGCTGCGGTAGTAGTCGTCGTAGATCCACCGCCGCCACATCTCCGCGTAGGACTCGCGGTCCTTGCGGCGGTCCTTGGTGCCGTACTCGATGAACGTGCCGATCGCCGCGTCCACCACCCGGTGGTTGTTCCACCAGGCGTACCGCAGGTCGCGCTCGAGCAGCTGGTGGTTCTCCTCGTCGGCCAGCGCCATCAGCAGCGTCGCGTACCCGTTGGAGATGTGCCGCGACTCGTCGGACTGCACCGAGTGGAACACCGTGGGCAGCAGGTAGTCACCGTTGGCGGCTGCCTCGGCCGGCATGGCCACGAACAGCGTGTTCGTGAACGCGGTCTCGGCCACGATCGTCAGGTAGATCGACGCGGCGGTGATCGCGTCACCGGTGATGAAGCCTTCCGCGAACTGACGGCCGATCGTGCCGCAGTAGTCGTCCTGGAAGCTGCGCAGGCTGTTGTTGAAGCCGGCCGGGTCGATGTAGTTCTGCATGTACAGGCGCTTGAGGTTCTGCTGGATCGTGGAGTGCCGTACCTCGTCGATCATCTGGATCGCTTGGCCGTTGTGCAGTTCGGGGTTCGGCACCGTGCGGAACAGCAGCGGCATCGCGCGTGCTGCGGAGATCTCCGGCAGCGGAATGATCGACAGGAACAGCTTCTGCCATTCCAGCCAGCGCTCCTGCACCTGCCGGAACATGTTGCCGCGGATCGCGCCGTCTTCGGCGCCGTACACGCGGTGGTCCTTTTCTTCCTGCATGGGGAAGTAGGACCGCAGCACCTGCTTGAGCGGGTCCTTCTTCTGCGCCTTGCGGAAGCTGTAGTCAGTCCCGTACTGCGAGACTGGCTCGTGGTACTTGGGCTCCCAGGCCAGTTCCTGGATCTTCTGGTGCGCCCTGGCCACACTCTGGCGACTCATCGTCACCCCTTTCTCGGCGGGTTCCGGGGTCCGGGGCCATGCCCCTTGGTGGTCCTTGTTGGGTTTGGGGTCCCTGAGGCGTCCCGGGCGCGCGCTCCAGTGAGGCGGCCCGGGCTGCCACGGCCCCGAAAGTCCTTATGGCCTAGATCACATCTCGGAAGCCGAGGTCATGTGCTCTCAACATGAGACACGTCGAACGCGGCCCGGATCTGTTCCAGGTCTCGCCTGGTCTGTTCCGACGCCTGCCGGCTCCCCTCCTTGGCCGGGGTGATGCCGAGCGCCCGGAGCAGATCGGCGGCCGGCCCCCCTGGGTCGCCCGCCTCACCGAGCACCGGATGCAGTCCCTCGCTCGCCAAGTGGTGAAACACCAGGTTGACGATGCTCCACGGGTTGTAGGTTTCCTGGTTTCCGGTCTCGCGACGGCCATCCATGCGCCACAGCAAACGTCGGCACAGCCAATCGGCGGTCTCAACTTGAGACAGTGCCCCGCAACAACGGGTTTACTTTGTTAGGGGCAAGTAACACGAGGCAAACCCCGAGCCCGATCCGCGCAGGCTGAGCCCCCAGCCGGGAATGTAGGTGGGGGAGGCGACATGGCACCCGCATCACCACCACCGCAAACGTCCAGGGATCGGCTGGCCGAAGCCAGAGACCGGTTCCTCGCCGCCGAACCGGTGGACGACAAGGCCGTGCGCAGGTCGATCCTCGCTTCGTGGTGGCGGTCGCGCCAGTGGCGCGTGGCAGCCGATCACATCGACCTGAGCTACCTGCACGAGCCCAACCTGGAGACCGCGCTGGCCCGCAGCGCCGACCCGGTGCTGCGGCACCTGCACCAGCAGCTGGACGGCCAGCCGATCAGCATCATCCTGACCGACGCGGACGGCCTGGTATTGGCCAGGCTGACCGCGGATCGCGACCTGGAGCGTGCCCTCGATGGCGTCATGCTGGCCCCCGGCTTCAGCTACGCCGAGGATCGTGTCGGCACCAACGGCATCGGCACCGCGCTGGAGTCAGGCGGGCCGGCGCACGTGTTCGGGCACGAGCACTACGCCGAGCATCTGGAGCAATTCGGTTGCGCGGGCGTGCCGATCCACGACCCGGTCTCCGGCAAGACGGTCGGCGTGATCGACCTGACCTGCTGGCGCAAGGACGCCGACCCGCTGATGATCTCGCTGGTCAAGGCCACTGCCGACCAGCTTACCCAGGCCCTGGTGACGGCCGGCAGCGCCCGAGACCTCGGCCTGCTCCAGGAGTACATGCGGGCCTGCCGGCGGACCGGCGGCATGGTGCTGGCCCTCGGCAACGACGTCGTGATGCTGAACGACCGCGCCCGCTACCTGCTCGACCCCGGCGACCAGGCCGTGCTGATCGGCCACGCCGCCGAAGCGCTGGCCAGCCGCGCGACCGGTGCGGTGTCGGTGGAGCTGCCCAGCGGCATGATGGCCCGGATCTCCTGCCGCCGGATCCGAAGTGACAGCCCGTTCCCCGACGGCGTCGTGCACGTCAAGCTCGTGTCGGCGGCCCCGAGCGTGCCCGACTTGCCCCCGCCGAAGTCAGCCATGTACCTGCCGGGCCTGGTCGGCAGCGGCGTGCTCTGGCTGCGGGCCTGCCGCGAGGCGGAGGCGCTGTACGACACCGCTGACTGGTTCACGCTGGAGGGCGAGCCCGGCGTCGGCAAGCTGGCCCTGGCCCGGGCGGTGCATCAGCGCCGCAATCCGGCCGCGCCGTTCCACGTGCTCGACGCGGAATCGGCCGACCAGGCCTGGCTCGCAGGTGCCCGCAGCGAGCTGCTCGACGGCACGGGTACGCTGGTCATCCGGCACGTGGAAGCGCTGAACGCCAGGCAGGTGCACGCACTGGCCAGCGCGCTGACCGAAGCGCGGGCCGCGCAGCGCCAGGCCGAACTGCGCGTGGCCATCACGCTGAACCGTAAGCAGGCCAACGCCGACCTGAACCCGATAACCAGGCTGCTCCGGTTCTTCCAGGGCACCGTGGAGCTTCCGCCGTTGCGCCATCACATCGAGGACCTGCACGAGCTGGTGCCCTTCTTCCTGGCCCGGCTGAGCCAGCAGGGCCGCCTGACCTGCTCCCCGGAGGCCATGCAACTGCTGCTGCGGCACAACTGGCCGGGCAACACTGAGCAGCTCTGGCAGGTGCTCAAGCAGGTGGTGCAGCGCCGCCGGGCCGGCGCCATCAGGCCCAAGGACCTGCCGCCGGAGTGCTGGACCGTGAGCCGCCGGCTGCTGTCCCCGCTGGAGTCGATCGAGCGGGACGCCATCGTGCAGAGCCTGCACGATCACGACGGCAACAAGGTCCGGGCGGCCGAGGCGCTCGGCATGTCACGCGCCACGATCTACCGCAAGATCCACGAGTACGGCATCGTGGCCTCCGGCAGCTGAGACGCCCTCCGCCACCCCCGGCGGAGCACGCTGGTTCAAAGTGAGAACACGTGCGTCGGGCTGTCGGCGTACGGATGCATTAAGCCCGCAATCCGCGGGACGCTCTCGATCAAGGAGCGCAGTGATGAGCACTCTTGATGCAGCTGCCGGCGAGTCTGGCCAGCCAGCCGCCGCCCAGGCGCCGCAGGCCCCCGCCGCGGTGGTCGGACCGATGGCTGGCGACCCGGCCATGCTCGGCTTGGGGAGCTTCATCGTCGGTTCCGTGGCGCTCGGTCTGGCCCTGGTCGGCGTGGTGCCGGTCGGCGTCCTCGGCGCTCCGCTGGCGATCATCCTGGCCGCCACGGCGCTGGGCCTGCTCCTCGCCGCGGTCTGGGCCGCGGCCGTCGGCCAGAGCGCGGTCGCGGCCATCTTCGGCATCTTCGGCACCTTCTGGCTGAGCTACGGGATGCTCGTGCTCGGCCTCGACCATAACTGGTTCGCCATCACGGTCACCGCGGTCCTCGCCACCGTGAAGTTGTTCCTGGTCTCCTGGCTGGTTGTCATCTTGATGCTGACCCTGGCCACGCTGCGGCTGCCGTCGGCCTTCAGCGTGCTGTTCGCGCTCGTGTCCCTCGCGCTGCTGCTTCTCCTGCTCGCCTTCGCCGAGGCGTCGCCCGCCGGGGTGCCATCGACCGGCCTGCTCAAGGCCGGCGGCTGGGTCGTGCTGGTATTCGCCGCGCTTGGCGTCTACCTGTTCTACAGCGCGGCCTCGGTGGGCACCGGCGGGCAGACGCTGGCGCTCGGCAAGCCCCTGGTGCACGGCTGAAACACCCGGGCCACGGCGCTGGGCATCACTCCACCGCGAGCAGGTGGTAGTGCCAAGGTCGCAGGTCCACGAACAGCCCGGGACCGGACAGCTCGTCGCCGTCCCGCTCGAACACGCGCTGGTCGAGCAGGTCGGTCAACCGCCAGCTGCGGCCAGGCAGGTCCGGCCAGTCCAGCCGGATCCGCGCCTGCGCCGACTGGGCCGACAGGTTGACCACCACCACGTGCCGGCCGCTGCCGGCGTCCCAGGACCAGGCGACCAGGTCGCGGCAGGACTGATTGTCCGGCCAGCCGTCCGCCTCGAGCAGCCGCCACGCGCCGGCCCGCACCCGGTGGCCGGCCACGGCGGCCAGCAGGGCGCGGTACCAGTTGGCGAGTTCAAGATCCGGCGGTTCGTCCGGGCGGCGCGCCAGGAAGACCGGCGGCCGGACCCGGCGCCCCTCGAACTGCCCTTCGTGCCACATGGTCGCGCCGGGCAGCGTCGCTACCGCCACCGCCGCCGCCCGCTCGGCGTCCGACGGAAGGCGTTCGGCGATGCGCGGCTCGTCGTGGTTCTCCAAGAAGCGCACCAGCCGCGACTGGTAGCCCAGGTCGGCGCGCAGGTGGTCGCGGACGGCGGACGCGTCCCCGTCGACGATTCGGTCGTAGAGCCGCTTGTCGTAGCAGAAGTTGAAGCCCTGCTGCTGCAGCACCCACTCCATGTCCCAGTAAGCCTCGGCGATCAGCACCGCCGCGGGGTACCGGGCGCGCAGGTAGCCGAGCACGGCGGGCCAGAACTCCGCGGCCGGCTCGGGCCCGGTCCGGCCCGCCCAGGTCTTGGCGAACACCTGATTGGTCATCAGCATCGCCATGTCACACCGGATTCCGTCGCACTGGCTCGCGATGTCGGCGAGAGTTTCGGCCGTCGCCGCGCGCATGGCCGGGGAGAACGCGTCCAACTGCACCACGTCCGGCCACGGCGGAAAGTACGGGTCGCGGCCGTGGGCCAGCACGTTCCCGCCGACCTCGATCCACCCCGCCGGGTCGGTCCTGAGGTCGTCCTCGTGACCGCGCACGAACACCTGCGGCCTGCTGGTTACCCAGGGGTGATCCGGGGCCACGTGGTTGGGCACGTAGTCCAGGATCAGCCGCGCACCGCGCTCGGCCAGCGCGGCCCGGGCCGCCGCCAGCGCCTCGGGCCCGCCGAAGGCCGCGTCGGCGACGTACCGGCGCACGCAGTACGGCGACCCGATGACGTCCTCGCGGCGCAGATCGGGCAGCGCCTCGGCGAACGAAGCCTGCAGCTCGGTGTTGGCCAGCGCCAGCGCGAGTCCCGCCGGGCTTCGTTCCCAGACGCCCATCAGCCAGACCGCGTCGACGCCGGCCGGGGTGACCGAATCCCAGTCGGCGGGCGCCACGTCGGCCAGCGTGACCGGCCGTCCGCCGGCCCGGCCCAGCGCGTTCAGCCAGACCGCGGTGTTGATCTCGTAGATGACCGGCCGGTCCGGCCACCCGGTCATCGTGCCGTCCCCCCGGGACGCCGCCGCTGCGCACGAACCATGATGTCCCGCCTTCCGCCGCCAGGCCGATCGGACCTGTTCAGGATGTACCCAGGTTCCACCGGCGGATGCCGCCGGTCATCACCCCGCGGCGGGTGAATTTGCGCTAGCCGGCCGCGGCGCCGGCCGCCCCTCGGCGGTGAGCCGCGAGGCGGCCGGGCGTGGGCGTGCGCGACCCGGACCGGCAGGTCAGGAGGTCGGCGAGGATGTCGGTCGACGGCCGGCCCGTACCCACCTGAGCAGGACGCCGACGGCGAGCAAGGCCAGCGGGACGCCGATGCCGATCAGGACGATCTGCCAGGTGGTCACGCCGCCGCCGGCGGTGGCGGCGTGACCGGTGGCGGCCAGACCGGTGGCGGCCAGCAGCAAGCCGGCCAGAGGGCTGGTGGCGAAGTAGGGTGTCATGTCTCCTCCATTGACTGGTTCACGGGTGGTGTTGCCCTCGGGTGATTTCCTTCGGGCCGGGTGGCGGTATGGAACAGGTCCGCTAGTTCGCGGCCGTAGCGGTCGAGGTCGAGGTCGGGATCGCGGGCCAGCCTGGGCGGCACGGCGTCGAGGGCGGCGCGGATCGTCATGGCCGCGACCGCCGGGTCGAAGTCGGCCCGGAACTCGCCGTTGCGCTGGAAGTAGACGAGTATCTGCCGGAGCGCCTCCACCCCTTGCTCGCGGGCGGAAAAGTCGTACAGCGAGCCGCCATCGGCACCGCGGGCATTGAACGCGATCTCCACGGTCGCGAGCACGTGGTTGCGGTTCTCGCCGATGAAGGCCAGGTTGGCCTCGATGTAGGTGCGCAGCATGCCCGCGCCGGTCGTCTCGGCCTCGAGCCGGGGACCCATGTAGGCCCGGCCCTTGACGTGGAGTTCGGCGACGACCTCCCTGATCAGGTCGTCCCTGCTGCCGAAGTGGTAGATGATCACGCCCTTGCTGGTGCCGGCGGTCTCGGCGATGCGGGCCAGGGAAGCCTGCCCGTATCCCAGCTCGGCGATGGTGTCGATCGCGGCCGCCACGATCTGCGCGCGGCGTGCGGTCTCGATGAACGTCCGGCCCTTCGGTTGACCGCTCGGACTATTTTCTGACCGCATGGTCAAAAATTAACACGGTCGGTCAACCCATGTCAATCCACCGGCGTTCCGGGACCACGGACGGTTACCAGCCCGGCCTGGACCAGATCGTGGCCTTCGTCAGCGGCCGGGCCCGACCCGCGCCACGGGTCCCGCCGGGTGGTAAGGCCAGGTGGTAAGGATGGTGCCATGAGCCAAGAGACCCCCGCACGCATCATCCCGCCGTTCGAAGAAGATGAGCGAGCCACGCTCACGGCGTTCCTGGATTTCCAGCGCGCGACCCTGGCCGTAAAGTGCGACGGGCTGACCGCCCATCAGCTGCGCCAGCGAGCCGTCCCGCCGTCCAGCCTGTCCCTGCT
>JASHVM010000415.1:0-6631 GCA_030044595.1 Streptosporangiaceae bacterium | reverse complement strand
GTCAGTCATCGTGCCCCCCGGAGCTGCTCGTCGACAGCCGCAAGGATGTGGTCCGGGTCGGCTTTGTCCAGCCGCCGAAGGTTCAAATCCCCGATCCTCCGCAGCTCACACCCCTTCCCCGGAACGCCGGGGAAGGGGTGTTTGTCCGAGCGGAGCCGAAAGCCGCAGTCGAGGTTTATCGCTGGCCCCACAGCGCCTCGCTGACCTGCCCGCTCGCGCGCGTGCCCGGCTGACCTTGGCCGGTGGGGGAACCCATCGCCACGTGGCACTGCGCCATCGGCGCGACCGCGCCTGAGGCGCATGGGGTGGTCAGCCGAGACCGGACAACAGGTACCTGGCGGCGATGGCGATTACCAGAACGCCGACCAGGCGGCGGATCAGTGCGTTCGGCAGATGGGACTGGATGCGGGCGCCGGTATAGGCGCCGGCTAGGCCGCCAACACCGAGCGCGATGCCGATAGGCCAGTCAGGGGCCACCGCACCCGGCTTATGGATCGATATGACGGTGAACGTGATCACGCCGGCGACCGAGGTCACGAACGTCGACGCCAGGGCAGCGGGAGCGACCTCGGATGCCCGCCGCCCGGACCCGATCAGGACCGGGGCCAGGATCGAGCCGCCGCCAATCCCGTAGATGCCGCCGACACAGCCCACCGCGGCCGCCATGACGGCCAGCACCGGAGCCGGGATCGGCCGGACCGGGCGGCCGGGGTCACTGTGCTGAGCTGGACGGCTCAGGGCCAGCCAGACGCCGAGGGGGAACAGGACGACGCCTACCACCAGGTCGAAGACGCGCGGGCCGGGCAGCAACTCGACGCGGATCACCGATCCGGCGATCACACCGGGCACGGTCCCGGCGGCTAGCGTCAAGGCCAGGCGCCCGCCCGTCTGTCCCTGCCGCCAGTAGCGGTACAGCGCCCCCGGCGTGGCGATGATGTTATACAGCAGGTTGGTCGGCGTCACGGACGGGCTGGGCGTGCTCAGCACGCTGACCTGAAACGGGAGTAGGAGCACCGCTCCCGAGATCCCGGCCGGGGTCGTTGCCACCGCGATCAGGTACGCCGCCACCAAAGCCACGACTTCGGTCCAGCCAGTGTCCGGCACGGAGGTCACAATAACCAGCCCAGTGCCCCGAATCGAGCGATGACCAGCCATTTTGCGTCATGCAACTCCCGGAAGCAGTCAGCCCGAGGAGATCCAATTCCGGGCCGCGGCGACCGGGTCGGACCAGCCAGGTCCGTGGTAAGCATCCACCTGGCGGAACTGGACGCGGATGCCCCCCGTTGCTGATTGGCCGCCGGATCCGAGTTGACGCCAGCAAGGCTAGGACTGCTGGCCGCCTTGGCCGTGCTGACTGGGATTCTCGGGTGGCGTTCCGGTCTCTGGGACCGTATCTTCGGCCGCGATCCCGACATCTGCGGGTGTGAACGGCGCTGACCGGTGCAGCACGACCGCGATGAGAGGGAACACCAGAACCGAAAGTACGCCGGCGCCGACCAAGGCGGCGGCGGTAGACGGAAGCATGACACCGTCCTGTTCGCCGATCTCGGCGAGGGCGATCAGCAATGGCAGCGTGGTCGCTGTAACGAACGCCATCTCAACCCGCTGCCGGGGCGCGAGGGCCCGCCGGTAGACCAGTAGCGACGGCAGGCCGCGGACCACCAGCAGCAAGGCAAGGAAGATGAGCATCCGCAGCGGATCCTCACTAATCGCCTTCAGATCCAGGGTCATCCCGGAGGAAATGAAGAAGATCGGGATGAATATCCCGTAGCCGACCGCGTCGAACTTCCGCTCGAGGCCTTCTATGTCCATGTTGGACCGGCGGGTCCAGGCGCGCAGCACCATCCCGGCCAGCATTGCACCGAGCACCACGTCCAAGCCGAACCGGCTCGCCACTGCGAGCAGCACGAACAGCAGGACCATGGCCCCGCGCAGCGTGATTTGCCCGGTCTCGTCCTGGCCCTCCTGGACGATCCGCTGCATCGCGCGGCTGCGGGTCAGCCACGGCACGGCGGTCAGGATGAGCGCGAGCACTCCGACCAGGGCCACCGAGGCCAGCGCGACGAAGTGACCCCGGCGGGTGAGGAAGACCGCGATGATCAAGATGGGGAACAGCTCACCGACGGCCCCTGCCGCGTACACGTACCGGCCGAAGGGGCCGGCCAGCATGTCATTGTCCCGCAGGATGGGCAACAGCGTGCCCAGCGCGGTAGTGGTCAGAGCCAGCCCGACCGGGAAGTAATCCTTGATGTAGCCGGCCGCAGTCAGCCCTGCCGCTACCCCCACGGCCAGGGCCGCCGAAATGAACCAGCCTCCGATCGCCAGTGAGCCCGGTCGTTGCCGCAGCAGTGCCGGATCCAGCTCGTAGCCAGCTAGCAAGAACAAGAAGCCGAGCCCGATATTGGCCAGCAGCGTGACGCTTGATGTGTCGGCCACGCCAAGCACATGCGGGCCGATCAGCGCGCCGCCGAGCAGGAATATGACAACCTGCGGAACGCGCGGGCCCGGTAGGACAGCGACTATCAGCGGCGCCAGCGCTGCGACCAGCGCCACGGCCACCAGGTCGTCTAGCTGCGTGGTGAGGCTCACGACGGCCGCTCAGCCTGACGTGACGGTGATCATCCGGCACCCCCCGGGCAGTGGCGAATCAGGCAGTTCTCACGCTAAGGCCAGCCGACTCCACGCTGCGCATCGGCCTGCGGCCACACCTGGAGCAAGATTGTCCTGCGTTAATGCATTTACCCATACTTAGCGTGGCTCAGCCACCAGGCGGGACCAGATGACGGAAGTACTACGCCCGTCGGGGAAGGTCCGGATAGGCCGTCCAGTCCCTCGCCGTGCCCGTTGAACGGCGCGCGCTACCAGCCACGGAACTGGCCTTGCGTGGCCCAGAAGGCGGCCAGCGTGGTCGCGCACGCCAGGGTAGCCGCTACAGCTACGAGGCGGCAGACAGTACGGTCGGCGAGAAGCGCCCGTTCGCAGCGACCAGCGCTCGCGGCAGCGACGGCCGACGCCGATCCAGCGACCCTGTTGGTGATCGGCTGGATTGCCGCGCGCAGCTGCCCCAGTATGCGATCCGGGGCCCCCCGGCCCGCGGCGCGCTTACGCTTGCTGGGAGCCCTCGAGGCGATATTGTTCTGCGCTAACGCATTTACCTAGACTTAGCCTGCTCAACGACCGGACGAGGAGGAGGCATGCCACTCGACTGGGTTGTGATAGGCCTGGATAACGGCGGGACCACGAACAACGGAACGATCCTCGACTCCAGCGGTCAGTTCCTCCTCGACCGGATGGCGGAAGTACCTAGCAACGTGCGGGAAGGTCCGGACAAGGCCATCCAGTCCCTCGTCGAGTCCGTGGAACAGGTGCTCGGGCTCACTGGCGTGCCGATCACGTCGGTACGCGCAGTCGGCCTTGACACGCCCGGCCCGGCTAGCGCGGAAGGCATCATCTCGTCGAAGGGCGCGACGAACTTCGGCGACGCGGGCTGGCGCGGCTTCGACATCAGGGGGGCACTGACCGAACGCCTCAGCCTGCCGGTTGTCTACAACAATGACGGAAACGCGGCGGCGCTGTACGCGCACCACGTGCGGTTCGGCAAGGAAGCGGAACGGCACAGCTCGGTT
Organism: Streptosporangiaceae bacterium; assembly: GCA_030044595.1. Lineage (GTDB taxonomy): Bacteria > Actinomycetota > Actinomycetes > Streptosporangiales > Streptosporangiaceae > Palsa-504. Next base: position 3,005 of record JASHVM010000415.1, on the reverse strand, counting down.
TCGGCGATCGTGGGTACCGGGCTCGGCGGCGGGCTCATCGAGGCCGGACGGGTGATAAAGGGGGCGGCCGGGATGGCCGGAGAGCTTGGCCACGTGCCCATTCCGATGGACGGCCTGCTGGGTCCGGGCCAGTCGATCCCCTCATGCAACTGCGGCCAGTGGGGGGACGCGGAGAGCGTCGCCTCGCTGACCGGCATTCAGAAGAACCTGTTGCCGTACTGGCTTAACAGGTACGAGGATCACGAGCTCGGCACCCTGCCGGTAGGCCAAGCCGCCAAGCTGGTCCGCCGCTACGCCGAAGAGGGCGACGAGATGGCGTTGGCGATCTTCAAGCAGCAGGCCATCGCGCTCGGGCGGTTGCTGACCATCGCCGCTAACTTCTTCGATCCTGGCGCCTATTTCCTCGGCGGCGGCGTAGTGGAGGCTGCGCCGCACTTCCGCGACTGGTTTCTCGCCGAGGTGCGCGCCAACACGGTACTGCGCGAGGAGCAGGCCAAGGCCGCGGAAATCTCCCTGGTGCCCGACCTCGATATGGCCGGCGCGCGGGGCTCGGCCATCGCTGCCTTCGACTGGTTCGTCGGGCAGTACCACGTGACCTAAGACGGCGTTGAAGTGAGCGTGGCTGGGAGAGATCTGGCTGGATCCGGCAAGGGGTACGTTGCGCCAACGAGCCCCTCAGGTGGGGCACGTTGCGCCAACGAGCCCCTTCCTGCCCACCGTGACCATCACGAAAAGACGGGCCAGAACCGAAACTCGCCGGGTAAACGGTCCACGATCATCCGGCGCGCTTCACTGCTGGGACCAGTGTGATTAACGTTACGGGTTAGTCCTGGGCTGGTTCTCAGTCCTGGGGCGGAGGGATGACGACGACCATGGTAAAACGGACCGGCTCGTCGCCTTCGTTGCTGTAACGGTGCGGGCGGCTGGCCGGGAAGCGGGCGCTCTGGCCGGCCTTGACCGTGTGCCGCTCGCCGGCGACCGTCAAGGTCAGGCTGCCGGCCTCAACCGAGACCATCTCACGGGTGGCTGGAGCGTGCGCGTCGCCGCCGAACGACTCGCCCGGCGCCACCTCCCACCGCCACAGCTCAACCGCCCACGGCGGGTCCGTTGCGCCGAGAATCACCCCGGTACCTCCGGACGGGCCGCGCCAGAGCACGCGGGAGGCATCGGGGCTGCTGATCCTGACGGCCGGCTCGCCCGCCACGTCGACCAGCAGCGTGACGGGCACGCCGAACGCGTCGCCGATCCGTGCCAGCGTGGCGAGGTTCGGGTTGGAACGCCCCTGCTCGAGCGCGACAAGCACGCCCTTGCTCACCCCGGAACGCGCGGCGAGCTGGTCAAGCGACCAGCCGCGATCGGCGCGCAGCGCCTGCAGGGTCCGCGCCACGGCAGTCGTTATGTCCGGTACGTCCGCCATTAATTCCCTTTCCCGGCCGACCCTTCGGTCGGTAAGATGCACTATACATTTCAGTTTTCCGACCGATCCCGACTGCTCCAGAGGAAACCGACCGTGGTGACGATCCTGGCACTGGCCGCCGCCCTGCTCTACGGGACCGCCGACTTTCTCGGCGGGGTGGCCTCCAGGCGCGCGCGCGTGTTCGCGGTGCTGGCCCTGACCGTCCCGGCGGGCGCGCTCGTCGTAGTGCTCGTGGCGCTGCTCGGCGACGCGGCGGGGCTGGGCGCACTATTCGGGCACGGCGGACCGGGCACGCCGGCGTCGGCGTGGGGCTGGAGCACCGTCGGCTGGGCCGCCGCATCGGGTGTCTGCGGGACCCTCGGCCTGGTCGCGTTCTACGCCGGCTTCGCCGCGGCACCGATCAGCGTGGTGGCGCCCGTCGCCGCGCTTGTTTCTGCGGTTCTGCCGGTGAGCGTCGCGATTGCCGGCGGCGAACGGCCCGGAACCGGCGTGGTCGCCGGAGGGCTGCTCTGCCTAGTCGCGATTGTCCTGCTCAGCGCGCAGCCAGCGCCCCACGAGAAGCGCGGCGAGGGCAAAAAAGGCGGCCATCGGCTTGTTGCCTCGGGTCGGCTACTGGCTCTCGGCTACGGTGTCGCCGCGGGCGCCGGCTTCGGCCTGTTCTTCCTCTTCCTCAAGAACGCCGGCGAGTCCGGGGTGCTCTGGCCGGTGGCGGTCTCGCGTTCGGCGGGAACCGTGGTCGCCCTCGGCATCGCCCTCGCCACCAGGACACGTCCTTGGCCGCGCGGGGGAGGGGCAGTGGTCGGCATCGCGCTGGTCTCGGGCGCTATCGACGCGGCGGCCAACGTCTGCTATGTCCTCGCTACCCGCGCCGGGCTGTTCGGGCTGGCCGTCGTGATCACGTCCCTGTACCCGGGTATGACGGTGCTGCTGGCCAGGCTGGTACTCGGCGAACGGATGCGCTGGGTGCAACGGACGGGCTTGCTCCTCGCCGCGGTGGGCGTGGTACTGGTGACCACGTGAGCTCAGAGTTCGCTTCTCCTGTCCCTCTCGTCCGCCTCCTCTTTGAAGATCAGCCCGCAGACCTCGAGGTAGAGCTGCTCAGGGTAGGGGATGAAACGGACGTTGCTCAGCGCCTGGTCCTGCCCGGCTGACTCCACGATGAACTCGCCATAGCCGAGTAGCTGGCCCAGGGTGGACCGCTGGAAGCTCATGTCCGTCACCTTCGTGAGGGGCATCATGTTCACCTTGCGGATGATGACGCCCTGGACCAGGACCAGCCGCTGAGACGTGACGACGAAGAAGTGGACGGCCCAGTCCCAGATCTTAAATCCGAACCACAGCAGGAGGATCCCCCACAAGCCCCAGATCACGAGGATGGCGGTGCTGTTGCCGTGGGCGACCGAGCCGCTCAGCCAGCCGGCCAGGCCGAGTCCTAGCAGGACGAGGAAAATCGGCCAGATCAGCACCGCTGGGTGCTCATGAACGGAGATGACCTGGCGTTCGTGGGGCAGAAGGTACTTGTTGACCGAGGCCGGCACTCGATCAGTGTTCGGAGCCAGCCTCATCCATGTACCTGGCTCTACAGCGA
>JASHVM010000041.1:0-2826 GCA_030044595.1 Streptosporangiaceae bacterium | reverse complement strand
TGCGCTGTCCATGGAAGGGCGCCTGACCGTCTGCAACATGTCCATCGAGGCTGGCGCGCGCGCCGGGCTGGTCGCCCCGGACGACGTGACCTTCGCGTACCTGGAAGGCCGGCCGCACGCGCCGTCCGGGGCCGCCTGGGAAACCGCGCTCGATTACTGGCGGTCGCTGCCCGGCGACGAGGACGCCGCGTTCGATAGCGAGGTGACCCTCGACGCCGGGATCCTGACGCCGTACGTGACCTGGGGCACCAATCCGGGGCAGGCGCTGCCGCTCGGTTCGTCCGTGCCCGACCCCGGCTCGTTCACCGACCCCGGCGCCCGCGCCGCCGGGGAGCGCGCGCTGGCCTACATGGACCTGAAGCCAGGCACGCCGCTGCGCGACATCGCCGTGGACACGGTCTTCCTGGGCTCGTGCACGAACGGCAGGCTCGAGGACCTGCGCGCCGCCGCGTCCGTGCTGCGCGGGCGCCGGGTCGCACCGTCGGTGCGGATGCTGGTCGTGCCCGGGTCCATGCAGGTGCGCGCCCAGGCGGAACGCGAAGGGCTCGACGCGGTCTTCACCGCGGCCGGTGCGCAGTGGCGGGCGGCGGGCTGCTCGATGTGCCTGGGCATGAACCCGGACAAGCTCGCACCGGGCGAACGCAGCGCGTCGACCTCCAACCGCAATTTCGAGGGCCGCCAGGGCAAGGGCGGGCGTACCCACTTGGTCTCGCCCGCGGTCGCCGCCGCCACGGCGGTGACCGGCCGCCTCACCGCACCCGCCGATCTGTAGAGGAGGCCGGACGATGGAACCGTTCACCACGCACACGGGTCGCGCGGTGCCGCTGCGCCGCAGCAACGTGGACACCGACCAGATCATCCCCGCCGAGTACCTCAAGCGGGTCAGCCGGGCCGGGTTCGGCGACGGCCTGTTCGCCGCCTGGCGCGAGGATCCGTCCTTCGTGCTCAACCAGCCGCGGTACGCCGGCGCGACGATCCTGGTCGCGGGCACGGACTTCGGCATCGGGTCGTCCCGCGAGCACGCGGTGTGGGCGCTGACCGACTACGGTTTCCGCGCGGTGATCGCCCCCCGGTTCGGTGACATATTCCGCACCAACGCGACCAAGGCCGGCCTGCTCCCGGTGACCTTGCCCGAGGCCGCGGTGAGCGCCCTGCAGGACGCCGTCGAGGCCGACCCCGGCACCGCGGTCACCGTGGACCTCGGCGGCCGCGCCGTGCGAGCCGACGCGGCGGGGATCAGCGCCCCCTTCGACATCGACGACTACACCCGCTGGCGCCTGATGGAGGGCCTCGACGACATCGGCCTGACGCTCCGTCACGTCGACGAGATCACCGCCTTCGAGCAATCCCGCCCCGCCTGGCTCCCCGTCACCACCTGACCCACCTGCGCGGGCCGAGGCAACGCGCCACGATGGACCATCGTCGCGGGTGCGCCACGCGCGTCCGGTCAGCCGGCCGACGGAACATCGGGCCGGTTTTGCCGGACCGCGCGAGCCTAGGGGCGCGGGCCGGAACGTTTGCGCAGCGCGGTCTGGATGATCCGGTCGATGAGCTGCGGCAGCGGCAGGCCGGTGGCCGCCCACATCATCGGGAACCCCGAGGCCGGCGTCATCCCCGGCATCGTGTTGATCTCGTTGAACAGGACCTCGCCGGCCGGGGTGTAGAAGAAGTCCACCCTGGCCAGGCCCTCGCAGGAGATGGCGTCGAACGCCGCGCAGGCCAGCCGCCTGACCTCGGCCACGGCGCGTTCGGGTATCGGTGCCGGGATCCGCATCGTCGTCCCGGCGGCCAGGTACTTCGCCTCGAAGTCGTAAAACGCTGACCCGGGGTCCACCACCACCTGCCCGGGAACGCTCGCCTCCGGCGGCCCGCCGTCGAGGCCCTCGAGCACCGCGCACTCGACCTCGATGCCCTCTACCGCGGCCTCGACCAGCACCTTGGGGTCGTGCGCGCGAGCCGCCTCGATCGCTCTCTCCAGGTCGGCCGCGTAACCAACCCGCGTGATCCCGACGCTCGAGCCGCCGCGGGCCGGCTTGACGAACAGCGGCCAGCCCAGCTCGGCGATCTCGTCCAGGACGCGCTTGCGCTCCGGACAGCCGTGCCGCCAGTCGCGGTCCCGGACCACGACGTAGCGCCCGACCGGCAGGCCACGCGCGGTCATGATCAGCTTCATGTACTCCTTGTCCATGCCGGCCGCGCTGGCGAAAACGCCCGCCCCCGCGTACCGGGTGCCGGTCATCTCAAGCAGTCCCTGCAGCGTGCCGTCCTCGCCGTAGGTCCCGTGCAGCAGCGGCAGTACCACGTCCACCTGCCCGAGGTCGGCCGGAACCTCGCCCGGGGTCGTCACCTGCAAGACGCCGCCCGGACCGGTCCGCGGCGTGATCTCGGTCCCGGTGACGGCCACCGACTCGACGGACGGCTCCGACCCGGCGGAAAGCGCCAGCCGGGCCGGGTCACCCGAGGTGAGCACCCACCGTCCGTCGGTGGCGATGCCGATCGGCAGCACCTCATAGCGGCCCGGGTCGATGGCGGACAGCACCAGGCCCGCGCTGGCGCAGGACACGGCGTGCTCTGTGCTGCGGCCGCCGAACACCACGGCGACCCGGATCTTGCGCTGCCCCGGCACGCATCCTCCTCTCAGATCCCTACGGCAAAGATCCCTACGGGCTGGTCAGGGACTCCAGGGCCACGCACGCGTCGGAGACCAGGTCCTCGGGGTCCTCTAGGCCGATGGAGAAGCGTACCGCTCCTGGGCCGATCCCGGCGGCCGCAAGCGCGCGGTCATCCAGCTGGCGGTGCGTCGTGGAGGCCACGTGGCTCACCTTG
>JASHVM010000414.1:0-3391 GCA_030044595.1 Streptosporangiaceae bacterium | reverse complement strand
GAAATGCCCGATTCCGGCCTTTTTCTGCCGTCTGCCCGGGTTCAATCTGATTCAGCGCAGGAGCCGCAGCCCAAGGCCAGGCCGGCTTGGCTGCCGGCGTGGTCGGTGCCGGCCGCGATGCGGGCGCTTCGCGCCGTGCTCGTGATCCCGGGCTTGTTCGCGCTCACCGACAAGGGCATCGGCAACACGCAGATGGCCCTGTTCGCCGCGTTCGGCGCGTTCGCCAGCCTGGTGATGGTCTCGTTCGGCGGGACCAGGCGGGACAAGGCGGTCGCGCACTTGGTGCTGGCCGTGACCGGGTCCATCGCGCTGACCATCGGCACGGCGGTCAGCGGCACGACCTGGTGAGCGCCACCGCCTCCGCGCTCGGGCAGACCGCCGCCCTGCTCAGCGGCGCGAAGGTAGAGCCCGACGTGGAAGAGATGCAGCGGCTGCGGCAGGACTACGTGGCCAGCAGGAGGCCGGTAGGGCGCCTTAACGGCGACCGCGGCGCGGCGCTGTCCGCCAAGCTCGCCTTCCACGCGCAGACGATCTCCGTCGCCGTCCAGGCCCTGGTCGGGGACGCGCTGATCGCAATGAGGCGCGCCGACCCCGAGACGATCGCCGCGCGACGACGCAGCTGGGTCGGGGCGCAGCCGGAGGGCACGGAGGCGGAACGCCGCGTGGCCGCGATGTCCGGAGCCATCGGCTTTATGGCCAGGCACGCCAGCTTCCGTTCGGTGTGGTTCCTGAACAGCCTGCGCGGGTCGCTGGCGCTCGCCGCGGCGGTCCTGGTCGCCGACCTGTCCAGCGTCGAGCATGCCTTCTGGGTCGTGCTCGGCACGATATCGGTGCTGCGCACCAACGCGTCATCGACCGAGTCGACCGCGTTGCGCGCGCTCGGCGGCACCGTGATCGGCTTCGTCATCGGCGCCCTGCTGCTACTCGGCATCGGCACCAGCGAGCCAGCGCTGTGGGCGGCACTGCCCATCGCCGTCGCTGTCGCCGCGTACGCGCCGGGAACGCTGCCGTTCGCCGCCGGGCAGGCGGGTTTCACCATCGTCGTCGTGGTGCTGTTCAACCTGCTCGTGCCCGTCGGCTGGAAGGTGGGCCTGCTGCGCGTCGAGGACGTGGCCATCGGCTGCCTGGTGAGCGTGGTCGTCGGGTTTCTTTTCTGGCCGCGCGGGGCCACGTCGGTGGTGGGCGATGATCTCGCCGACGCGTTCCGGGACGGCGCCGCGTACCTTGTCCAGGCGGTCGACTGGGCGCTCGGTTCGCGGCAGTCGTCGCCGCAGAGCGCCGCCGCGGCCGTCACCGCCGGGATAAGGCTCGACGAAGCGTTGCGCGGCTACCTGGCCGAACAGGGCGCGAAGCGAGTACCGAAGGAAGAGCTGTGGTCCCTGGTGATGGCGACCCTGCGACTGAGGCTGACCGCGTACTCGCTGGCCGGACTGCACGCGACAGCGCGCACCGACGGCCCCGCCCGCTCCGTGTCGGCGCTGCTGGCCGCGGCCACGGCGCGGGGTGCGCTGACCCGCGCGGCGACGGACCTGGCGGACTTCTACGAGCGCATCGCGGCGCTGGTCGGACGGCCAGTCGCCCGTCAGGTGCTCGCGCCGATCGCGGTCCCGGAGCTGCACGACCTTGAGCAGGCGGACGGCGAAGACCAGACGCCGGCGCACTACCGGCACCTGCTTTGGGTAGGCGAGCACCTGGAGCACCTCGGCGCGCATGCGGTCACGATCACCCAGCCGGCCTTCCACGTGGCGGAGCTGCGGCGCCTCCCCTGGTGGCGCTAGCGGCCGGCCGGGGGAGGTCAGCTCACCTGCTCACGAGCGCGAGCGAGCTCGAGGTCGCCGCCGGGGCGGATGAACACCTCGGCCGGACGGGGACGGCCGTTGTACCGGGTGGCCATCGAGGATCCGTAGGCGCCGGTGCCGGAGATGGCGACCAGATCGCCGCGCCGCAGGGCCGGCAGCTGGTGCAGGCCGAAGGTGTCCGAGGACTCGCACACCGGGCCCTCGACGGCGGTCTCGAACAGCTCCGGATGCCGGTACGGGCTGCTCACGACCTGAACGGGGTGGCTGGCGCCGTAGAGGGCCGGGCGGATCAGCTCGGTCATGCCCGCGTCGATCACGGCCTGCTGCCGGCCGCCGCGGTAGCGCACGTGCAGCACGCGGGCGAGGATCCACCCCGACGCCGCCACGACGTAGCGGCCCGGCTCGATAGCCAGGTGCGGGGGGACGGCCAGGTTCTCCGCCGCGATCAGGTCGTCCAGGGCCCGGCGGAAGACGGCGGGGCCGGGCGCCGCCGGCACGCCCGAGGCGAAGCCGCCGCCGAAGTCGACCGTGTCGACGTGATCTCCGCACCGCTCCCCCAGCTGCGCCCAGGTCTGCAGGGCGGCCCGGGCTCCGTCGGTCCAGGCCTGGACGCCTGCCAGCTGGGAGCCCACGTGGACATGGACGCCTCGCAGGCAGACGCCCGGGTCATCGAACGCGCCCGCCACAGTAAGCTCGCGCACCTCATCGGCCGAGAGCCCGAACTTGCTTCTCATGCGGCCGACCGCCAGGCCGGCGCTGGTCTCGGGCTCGACCCGCGGGTTGAGCCGGGCCAGAACGGGCACCGAGGGCCGACCGCGCCGTCCGGCCCCCAGGTCGCGGCACAGCCGGGTCAGGGCCTGCAGTTCATCGGCCGACTCGACGGAGAGCCACCGCAGCGGCTGGCCATCCAGCGCGGCACGGACGACTGCCCGCAGTTCCAGATCGGTCTTCCCGATCCCTTCGAAGCTGATCGCGGCGTTCGGCAGCCCGGCTCGCCGAGCCAGGCGCCACTCTCCCGCGGAGACTATGTTCCCGCCCCACCCCCGGCGGGCCAGCCTGTGCGTCAACGCGGGCAGGCCGTTTGCCTTCAACGAGTACTGCCTGAGCCACGGCGCCGGGAAGGCGGACTCGACCTCGGCCGCGCAAGCGTCCAGTGTCGGCAGGTCGGTCACGTACACGGGCGTCTCGTAGGCGTCAGCCGCGGCGCGGAAGGCAGAGGCCAGGGCAGGCAGCCTGTCCACACCGCCCGCGTCGGTGACGTCCGGCGCGGGTCCCGGCCCGGCCACCAGCAGCGATGGGGCACTCATGGCTTCGTCACCCCTGCTTCTGCCGGATGGCTTTGAGCTGGGCCGCTAGCCCGGGTCCCACGAGCACGGGCACGCCGCCGAAACTGCCGTGAACGTATCCCTGCTCGGCGAGGCTGGGCCGGCCGGCGCGGCGGGCCGGCGCCCCGGTGCCGGGGCCGGCCTGGCCGGGGTTGACCTGCGACACGGTCCCGGCGGTGACGTCGGCGCTCGGGGCCGGCGGACTGCCGTACATGTCCTCCACGACGGCCCGGGCCCAGCGCATCCGGCGCGCCGCCGTCTCCGGGT
>JASHVM010000040.1:0-4866 GCA_030044595.1 Streptosporangiaceae bacterium | reverse complement strand
CCCGCCCAGGGCACCACGTTCATGGCCAGCGGCGCGGGGAACGGCCCGAGGTCACCGACGGCCGACCGGACGTCACCGGTGCGCTGCCCGAGCGCGCGGGTCCCCGCGACCTTGTCCAGCTGCGCATACAGCGTGTCGATGCCTGCCTGGCCGGCGCCCGACGCGGCCTGATACGAGGCCACGACCAGCTCCTCGAGCCCGAACGCCCGGTGCAGCGCGCCCACTGCCACGATCATCGACAGCGTGGTGCAGTTCGCGTTCGCGACGATCCCCTTCGGGCGGTTCGCGAGCTGTTCCGGGTTGATCTCGGGAACGACCAGGGGGACCTGCGGATCCATCCGGAACGCGCCGGAGTTGTCCACGGCGACCGCGCCGCGGGCGGCCGCGGCCGGCGCCCAGTGCGCCGAGACCTCGTCGGGCACGTCGAACATGGCCACGTCGATCCCGTCGAACGCGTCCTCCGACAAGGCGACCACCTCGGTCTGACGGCCCCTGACCGTCAGCTGCCGCCCGGCCGAACGCGGCGACGCGACTAGCCTGATCTCGCCCCAGATGTCCTCCCGGCTGGACAGCAGGTCGAGCATCACCGTGCCGACCGCGCCGGTCGCGCCCACCACGGCCAGCGCGGGCCGGCCCCGCAAGGCTGCGGCACTCACCGGCCGGTCCCCCCGTAGACGACCGCCTCGACCTGGTCGGAGTCAAGCTCGAAGGCCTTGTGCGTCGCGGTCACCGCCCGGTCCAGGTCATCCTGGTCCACTACCACCGAAATCCTGATCTCCGACGTGGAGATCATCTCGATGTTCACCCCGGCGTCCGCCAGCGCGGCGAAGAACTTCGCGGTTACCCCGGGATGGGACCGCATGCCGGCCCCGATCAGCGACACCTTCCCGATACGGTCGTCGTAAAGCAGCGACTCGAAGCCCACGCTCTCCTGCAGGCGCAGCAGCGCGGTCATCGCGCGCTGGCCGTCGTCCCGGGGCAGGGTGAAGGAGATATCGGTCCGTCCGGTCGCCACGGCGGAGACGTTCTGCACGATCATGTCGATGTTGATGCTGGCCTCGGCGATGGCGGTGAAGATCATGGCCGCCTCGCCGACCCGGTCCGGCACGCCCACGACCGTGATCTTCGCCTCGCTCGGGTCGTGCGCGACCCCGGAGATGATGGCCTGTTCCATCCCGGTTTCCTCCGACTCGTTGTCCGCGTGTCCGGTGACCCAGGTTCCGTCCCGGTTGGTGAAAGACGACCGGACGTGGATGGGTACCCCGTAACGCCGCGCGTATTCCACGCAGCGGAGCATCAGTACCTTCGTGCCGGAGGCGGCCATCTCCAGCATTTCCTCGTAGCTGATCCGCGGGATCCGCCTCGCGGACCGCACGATGCGAGGATCGGCGGTGAAGACGCCGTCCACGTCGGTGTAGATCTCGCACGCCTCGGCGTCCAGCGCAGCGGCGAGCGCGACCGCGGTAGTGTCCGACGCGCCGCGGCCCATCGTGGTGATGTCCTTGGTGGTCTGCGACACGCCCTGGAAGCCGGCCACGATGGGGATCGCGCCGTCGGCCAGCGCGTCGGAGATACGGCCGGGCTTGATGTCGATAATGCGCGCCCGGCCGTGCGCGGCGTCGGTGATCACGCCGGCCTGGGACCCGGTGAACGACCGCGCTTCCAGGCCGAGAGTGGCGATCGCCATCGCCAGCAGCGCCATCGAGATCCGCTCGCCGGCGGTCAGCAGCATGTCGAGCTCGCGCGCCGGCGGCAGCGGGCTCACCCGGCCGGCCAGGTCCATGAGCTCGTCAGTCGAGTCGCCCATCGCGGACACGACCACCACGACCTGGTCGCCGCCCTTGCGGGTGGCCACGATCCGCTGCGCCACCCGCTTGATGCCATCGGCGTCGGCGACGGAAGATCCGCCGTATTTCTGCACCACGAGCGCCACGGACCCGCCGCACCTCCCCGGGAGCTGGATGGACGTCTGAGTTTATCTGCGCCGGTTCCCGCCGCAGAATTCTTTCCCCCACGGGGGGTCGGGCCTGATCATTTCTCCCGAACGAACGGTGGTGTGCGCCGCGGTCAAAGGCTCGTACGCTCATCGGCTACGTCGAGGCTGGCGTGCGCGACCACGGCGTGCAACGCGCGCAGCGCCGCCCCGCCGTGCGTTCCCCAGTGGTTGAAGTAGGAGTACTGCCACCACCACAGCGCCTCGAGCGACCGGCCGGCCTGATAGTGCTTGAGCCCGTGGATGAGATCTGCGGCAACCGCCGCGATGTCATCGGAGATCCGGAACGGCAGGCAGGAGGTGTCCGCGTACGGGTCGAACACTTCCGCGTACTCGTCGCACGCGGCCAGCCGGCGGGCCAGGCCCGTGCGCAGCACGTCGAGATCCGGGTCCTCGCCCACCTCGGGCTCCCAGTTGCCGGGCAGGATCACGTCACGGCTGGCGCCGAGTTGCGCTCCCGCGAGCAGGATCTGTGACACCTCGAGCAGCAGCATCGGCACGGTCTCGTCGCCGCCCCCCTGGGCCAGCGCGGCCACGCCGTCGATGAAGTTCATCACGTTCGCCGCGATCTGGTCCGCGATCGTCCGCCATTCGCCCCCCTGAGCTGGCGGTTCAGACATCAAGCAGTCTCCGTCCCTCGAAGGCACGGCCCAGCGTCACCTCGTCGGCGTACTCCAGGTCGCCTCCGACTGGCAAGCCGCTCGCGGGCCTGGTCACCCGCAAGCCCATTGGTTTAACCAGCCTAGCGAGAAAGGCGGCCGTGGCCTCGCCTTCGAGGTTGGGATCGGTGGCCAGGATCAGCTCGGTCACGGTGCCGTCGGCCAGCCGCGCCATCAGCTCCTTGATCCGCAGCTCGTCCGGACCGATCCCGTCGATCGGGCTTATCGCTCCCCCGAGAACGTGGTACCGGCCGCGGAACTCGCGGATCTTCTCCACGGCCGCGATGTCCTTCGGCTCTTCCACCACGCAGATCACGGTGAGGTCGCGCCGCGGGTCAAGGCAGATCCGGCACTCGTCGGCCTCCGCCACGTTCCCGCAGGTCCGGCAGAACCGCACCCGCTCGGTGACCTCGATCAGCGCGTCCGCGAGCCGCTTGACCTCGGCCTGATCGACGGCCAGCAGGTGAAAGGCGATCCGCTGGGCGCCCTTCGGGCCGATCCCGGGCAGCCGCCCGAGCTCGTCGATGAGGTTCTGGATGACCCCTTCGTACACGTCAGGTCCCCCGGGGGCTAGGTCTCCGGGTCATCATCGGTATCCGAGTCGTCCTCGGGCCCGGCGGGGGCGCCGAGGCCGAGCCCGGACAGGTCGAGCCCGCTGGGCAGGTCGAGGCCGCCCGGCATGCCGGGCAGCCCGCCCGACATGGCCGCGGCGAACGGCCCCATCTGCTGCTGCTGGAGGACCTCGGCCGCTCGGTACGCGTCGCGGACCGCCGCCAGCACGAGGTCAGCGATCGTCCGCGCCGTCTCCTCCGGATCGTCCGCGTCTACCGCGGCCGGCTCGATGCTGATGTCCAGCAACTCGCCTTGGCCGTTGACGACGGCCTTGACCAGGCCGCCGCCCGCCGTCCCGGTGACTTCGGCATCGGCGAGCGCCTGCTGGGCGTTCATGAGCTGTTCCTGCATTTGCTGTGCCGCCGCGAACAGCTGCTGCATATCCATCTGGGGTTCCACATCGCCCTCCTACGCAGAGCCTACGACCAGCCGGCCACGGTCAAGCCAATCGGGCGCGCTCGCTCAGTCCTCGATCTCGCCGATCACCTGGCCGCCCAGCTCGCGCTGGATCAGGTCCATCCCGGTGAGCTCCGGCGCGGCGGGAGCCTGGTCATCCGCCGTCGGCTCATCGGGCGGCTGGTCGTCATTTCCCCCGGCGCTGGGCGGGACGGTCGCTGACCGCCCAGGCCCCGGCCTCGAGGCCGCGCTGGCCGCGCCGGCTACTCCCTTGACCGTCACGTTCAGGCCGAATCCGGCGCTCAGCACCTTCTTCAGGACGGCGTCGTGGCGGCTGGTGCTGAAGCCTTTCAGGTCTCCGTCCCTGGCGAACCGCAAGGTCAGCACCCCGTCCTGCAGCGACAGCACGCTGGCCTGGCTGAGCAGGATCCACGCCACCTTGCTTTCCTGCCTGACCGCCTCCAGGACCGCACCCCAGTTCTGCCGCAGCGAATCAGCCGGCGCCGTCGGGCCCGGGCCGCCCGGCTCGGCGGTCTCGGCAGGCCCAGCGCTGTCAGCAGGGCTGACCGCCTCGGCGGGCCCGGGCGCAGTACGTTTGACGGCGGCTGCAGCAACGGACCGTTCGGGATGATCGTCAGTACCGGACTGCGGCGGGAGCGGGGGTGACTGCGGCAGCGCGGCGGGCGTTGCCCGGCCCGCGGACTCGAGCCGTTCCAGGCGGGCGAGCAGCGATTTCTCGTCGGTGGCGGCGGCGGGCAGCAGCACCTGCGCGCACGTCAGCTCGAGCAGCAGGCGGGGCGAGGTGGCGCCGCGCATCTGGTCCAGGCCCGTGCTGACGATCTCGGCCGCGCGGGTCAGACCCGCCTGGCCGAACCGGCCCGCCTGGGCGGCCATCCGCTCGGCCCGATCCGGCGGCAGGTCAAGGAGGCCGATCTCGGCCGCGTCCGGCACGGCGGCCAGGATGATCAGGTCACGGAGCCGGTCCAGCAGGTCGGCCGCGAACCTGCGCGGCTCGTGGCCGCCCTCGATGACCCGGTTCACCGCGCGGAAGACCGCGGCGCCGTCCGCCGCGGCGAACGCGTCGACGACCTCGTCCAGCAGGCCGGCGTCGGTGTAGCCGAGCAGCGCCACCGCGCGGTCGTAGCTGAGCCCGGTCTCGTCGCTGCCGGCCAGCAGCTGGTCCAGGACGGACAGCGAATCCCGGAC